>JBAVCA010000405.1:0-1717 GCA_049586475.1 Nocardioides sp. | reverse complement strand
GCTCCCGCCGGCCGAACTCCTCGCCCGCTGGGACGCCGGCCGTCCAGCGCTCGCGGAGACGCTGCGCGCCGTACCGGACGGGCGGAAGATGCCCTGGTTCGGTCCGCCGATGTCAGCCGCGTCCATGGTGACCGCGCGCTACATGGAGACCTGGGCGCACTCCCTCGACGTCCACGACGCTCTCGGGCTCACCCCTGAGCGCACCGACCGCATCAGGCACGTCGCCCACATCGGGGTGCGCACGCGCGGGTTCTCGTTCGTCAACGCCGGCCAGGACGTGCCCGGCGCCGAGGTGCGGGTCGAGCTGACCGCGCCGAGCGGGGAGCTCTGGACCTGGGGTCCCGTCGATGCCCCCGAGACGGTCCGCGGGTCGGCATACGACTTCTGCTTGCTGGTCACCCAGCGCGTGCACCGCACCGACACCGATCTGACCGCCGAGGGCCCGGGCGCCGACGCGTGGCTGGACCTCGCGCAGTGCTTCGCCGGCCCCGCCGGCGGCGGGCGGGAGGCCACCCGTGGCTGAGCTCGCCCGGACCGAGCATGCCAAGCCCGCGCTGCGGATCGGCAACTGCTCCGGCTTCTACGGCGACCGGCTCGCCGCGATGCGCCAGATGATCGACGGCACCGCCGACGGTCGCCACCTCGACGTCCTCACCGGCGACTACCTAGCCGAGCTCACCATGCTGATCCTCGGCAAGGACACGATGAGGGACTCGAGCCTCGGCTACGCGCGTACCTTCGTCCGCCAGGTCGAAGACTGTCTCGGCGACGCCCTCGAGCGCGGCATCACGATCGTCAGCAACGCCGGCGGGCTCAATCCCGCCGCGCTCGCTGACCGGCTCCGCGAGGTCGCCCGCGGCCTCGGCCTCGACCCCGCTGTCGCCCACGTCGAGGGCGACGACCTTCGTGGCCACGCGATCAGTGCTGGAGCGCTGACCGCCAACGCCTACTTCGGCGGGTTCGGCATCGCCTCGGCGTTGCGGGAGGGCGCCGACATCGTGGTCACCGGCCGCGTCACCGACGCCTCCCTGGTCGTGGGCCCTGCCGTCGCGCACTTCGGCTGGGACCCCACGCAGTACGACGAGCTGGCGGGCGCCGTCGTCGCCGGGCACGTCCTCGAGTGCGGCACGCAGGCCACGGGCGGCAACTTCTCCGGCTTCCTGACGTTGCCGCTCCCGGCCCAGGGCGGGCTGCCCCTCGGGTTCCCGCTGGCCGAGATCGCCGCCGATGGCTCCAGCGTCATCACCAAGCAGGACGGCACCGGGGGTGCAGTCACCCTCGACACCGTCACCGCTCAGCTGGTCTACGAAATTCAGTCGACGCGCTATCTCAATCCCGACGTCACCACCCACCTCGACAGCGTCGTGCTCACCGAGGCCGGCGCTGACCGAGTCGCGATCACCGGCGTGCACGGCGAGGCGCCACCCGAGCAGCTCAAGGTCTGCCTCAACACCCTCGGCGGGTTCCGCAACTCGATGGAGCTGGTGCTCACCGGTCTCGACATCGACGCGAAGGCGGACTGGCTGCGCTCGCAGGTCGAGGGTGCGTTCACCGCACGCCAGGTGACCTGGACCCGTACCGCCCTCCCGATGGCCGACTCCGACACCGAGGAAGGCTCGTCGAGCCTGCTCCGGTGCACGGTCATGGACGACGAGGCAGGGCCGGTGGGCAAGGCCTTCACCGCCCCGCTGGTCGAGCTCGCGCTCGGGTCCTACCC
>JBAVCA010000404.1:0-8163 GCA_049586475.1 Nocardioides sp. | reverse complement strand
GTGGTTGGGGCATCGGAGGTCCTTGTCGCCCTCCTTCTGCTGCGCCAGCGTCGTGCCGCACGAGGGGCACTCGGTCGGCATCACCCACGGCTTGAGGCCCTCGGGTCGGAGCGCGAGCACCGGTCCGACGATCTCCGGGATCACGTCGCCCGCCTTGCGCAGCACCACCGTGTCGCCCGGGCGGACATCCTTGCGGGCGACCTCGTGTCCGTTGTGCAGCGTGGCCATCTCGACCGTCGACCCCGCCACCCGGGTCGGCTCCATCACCCCGAACGGCGTCACCCGGCCGGTGCGACCGGTGTTGACCTCGATCGCCAGCAGCTTGGCATTGACCTCCTCCGGTGGGTACTTGAACGCGATCGCCCAGCGGGGGGCGCGGCTCGTCGAACCCAGCCTCCGCTGCAACGACACGTCGTCGACCTTGACCACGACGCCGTCGATCTCGTGCTCGACGTCGTGGCGGTGCTCACCGTGGTGCTCGATGAACTCCTCGACCTCGGCCAAGGTGTCCAGGACGCGCACCCGCGCGGACGTCGGCAGACCCCAGGCAGCCAGAGCGTCGTAGGCCTGCGACTGCGTGGCGGGGGCAAACCCGTCCCGTGCCCCGATGCCGTGACAGACCATCCCGAGCGCCCGGGTCGCGGTGACCCGGGGGTCCTTCTGGCGCAACGAACCGGCGGCAGCGTTGCGGGGGTTGGCGAAGGGAGGCTTGCCGGCCTCGGTCATCGCGACGTTGAGGCGCTCGAAGGCCTCGACCGGCAGGTAGACCTCGCCGCGCACCTCCACCGACGCCGGCACGGGGAAGGCCTCGGTGTCGTCGAGCCGGTGCGGGATCGAGTCGATGGTCTTGACGTTGGGGGTCACGTCCTCGCCCGTACGTCCGTCACCCCGGGTGAGTGCACGGACCAGTCGGCCGTGCTCGTAGAGCAGGTTGATCGCGAGCCCGTCGACCTTCAGCTCGCAGAGGAGCGCCGGCTGGTCCACCCCGTCACGCGCGAGCCGGGCGTACCACTGCTCGAGGTCGTCGCGACTGAAGGCGTTGTCCAGGCTCTCCATCCGCTGCTGGTGGTCGCGCGCGGTGAAGTCGGTGGAGACGGAGCCGCCGACCTGCTGCGTCGGCGAGTCGGGGGTGCGGAGCTCGGGGTGAGCGTCCTCGAGCACTTCCAGTCGGCGCAGACGTCGGTCGAAGTCGGCGTCGTCGAGGGTCGGGTCGTCGAGCACGTAGTAGCGCCAACGCGCGTCCTCGACCTCCTCGGCGAGCAGGCGATGCTCCTCGCGGGCCTCGTCGGGCGCCGGCGCAGCGGGGTCCTCGGCATGCATGTCGGGCATGGGTCCATCTTGCCGCCGGGCGCCGACAAGCGTTCACGCGCCCGCCCAGGGTGACGTGATTCACCCATCCGGGTGCTCGGTCACCTTCGAATGCCCGAGGTGACCCTTGAGCAGACGCGCGAGTTCGATGCGCGCACCACCCCCGCCGGACGCGCTCTGACCCGCTTCGACCTCGAGGCACCGCGAGCCGTGGCCCTGGTGCTCCACGGCGGCAAGCAGAGCAGCCAGCAGCCCGTCGACGCCAGCAGCGCCTCGTGGAAGCGGATGGCTGCGATGCAGCGCTCGATCACGCCCGACCTCCGCGCTGCGGGCGTCAGCACGTGGCTGTTGCGCTACTCCGTGCGCGGCTGGAACGGTGGAGCCCCTGTCGCCGATGCCCGCTGGGCCTTGGATCGCGTGCGCGACACCTTCGGCGACGTGCCCGTCGTTCTCCTGGGCCACTCGATGGGCGGCCGCACGGCGGCCTACGTGGCCGACGACCCCAGCGTCACCGGGGTGGTCGCCCTCGCTCCGTGGTGGCAGGCCGACGACCCCGTCGACGGACTTCGCGGCAAGAGGGTGGCCGCAGCGCACGGCCGCAGCGACAAGATCACCTCGGCCCGGATGACCCGCGCGTTCCTGAAGCGTGTCGAGCCGGTCGCGGCGGACACCGAGTTCCACGACATGGGTCGTGTGGGCCACTACATGTTCCGTCGCATCCCCACCTGGAACGAGTTCGCTGCCTCACGGTCGTTGGCGCTGCTCGGATAAGCCCGGGCCTCCCCAGTCACCGTTCGGCACCTCTCGCACCGCCCGGGGGCCAGGAACAAATCGCCATCTTGCTGTCTTGGAGATGACGACACAGTTCGCACCTCTTCACCATCTAGGACCCTCATGAGCGACCTCACCCGGGCCGACCCGCCGGTGCCCGACACGGCTACCAGCGCGTCCGACCCTGCCGAGGGAAAGAAGCTGCACCTCGGGTGGGCCCTTGTCGTCATCTCGATCGCGCAGCTGATGGTGGTCCTGGACGGGACCATCACCAACATCGCGCTGCCCTTCATCGGCAGCGACCTGGGGATCAACCAGGCCAACCTGTCCTGGATCGTCACCGGCTACGCGTTGGCCTTCGGCGGTCTGCTGCTCCTCGGTGGTCGCCTCGGTGACCTCTACGGCCGTCGCCGGATCTTCATCCTCGGCCTGACCGTGTTCGCGCTGGCATCGGCGCTGGGTGGTCTGGCCCAGAACGAGGCGATGCTGCTCTCCTCGCGAGCCCTCCAGGGGGTGGGCGCCGCCATGGCAGCACCGACCGCGCTGGCGTTGATCACCACGACCTTCCCGGCCGGGCCCCTGCGCAACCGCGCGTTCGCGGTGTACGCCGCCATGTCCGGCGCGGGTGCAGCGGTCGGGCTGATCCTCGGGGGCTACCTCACCGGGCTCGACAGCGTGCTCGGCTTCGAGCTGAGCGGGTGGCGACTGACGTTCCTGATCAACACCCCCATCGGCCTGATCGCCGCAGCACTGGCTCCCCGTTTCCTCCCCGAGTCCGCCGCCGGTCGCGGCCGCCTCGACGTACCCGGCGCCATCACGGCCACCTCGGGCCTGCTCGGCCTCGTCTACGGACTCACCCGTGCCGGCGACGACCGCTACGGGTGGTCCGATCCCGTCACCTTGCTGGCCCTCACCGGAGGGGTCGCACTGCTCGTCCTCTTCGTCTTCCTCGAGCTGCGCACCGACCACGCGCTGCTGCCCCTGCGGATCTTCCAGAACCGGACTCGGGCAGCCAGCTTCCTGGCGATGATGCTCGCCCCGGCGGCGATGTTCGCCATGTTCTACTTCCTGAGCCTCTTCATCCAGCAGGTGGTCGGCTACAGCTCACTGCGCACCGGCTTCGCGTTCCTGCCGTTCTCCTTCGGCATCGTGATCGGCGCTGCCGTGTCGTCCAACCTGATCAACCGGATCGACCCGCGGTTCATCGCCGGGACCGGCACCCTGCTGGCGTCCTTCTCGCTGTTCATGTTCTCCCGGATCTCCATCGACGACTCCCCCGCCGCCGTGGTGGCGGCGATCTCGAACGGCGGTACCGCCGGCGCCGACCTCAGCTACTGGACCAGCATCTTCCCCTTCATCGTCACCATGGCCATCGGCATGGGGCTGACGTTCGTGCCGCTGACCCTGACCGCCGTGCACCACGTCCGCACCGAGGACTCCGGCGTCGGCTCCGGCGTCCTCAACACGATGCAGCAGGTCGGTGGCGCGCTCGGCCTGGCCAGCCTCAGCACCGTGGCCGTGCACTTCGTCAACGACCGTGCCGACCTGGTCTCCGGTCCGATCGGAGAGGGCATTGCGCGCTCAGGCCTCGATGAACGGCTGATCGGCTCAGCGGTCTTCCAGGCGACCTTCACCGAGGGCGCGACCAACGCCTTCCTGGTCGGCTCGATCATGATGCTCGGTGCCTCGCTGGTCGTGTGGACCCTGCTCAACGTCAAGCACGAAGAGCTGGCCACCGACGGCCCCGAAGGTGCTCCCGCGCACGTCGGGTGACGCCTCCGGTACCAGCGTGCTCACCCCAGGTTGCTCGCCGCGGTGCGAGCCAGGGTCAGGGACCGTCGGGCCCACGCCGGGGAGGCTCCGGCGAGACCGCACGAGGGCGAGACACCGACCTGTCCGGCGACCGTCTCCGGATCGAGACCGAGCAGGTCCAGCCATCGCAGCACCCGCTCGACCACAGCGGTGTCGGTGAGAGCAGCCTCGTCGAGCGACGGCACGCATCCGAGCACGACCCGCTCCCCCGCCTCGAGTGCCTCGCCCAGGGCGTTGTGCCCGGCGCCGTCCAGCATGTCGGCGTCGACAGCCAGACCGAGCGCTCCCGAGCCACGAAGCAGCTCCAGCGGAGTCTCGGGCGCGCACGCGTGCACCCAGGGCTCCGCGCCCTCCTCGGTGATCGCGGCGAGCAAACAGCCGAGCTGCTCGGAAACCTCAGGAGGGTGGACAGTGCGGTGCCGCCCGAACCCCGACGCCGTCGGCACGCGCCCACTCATCACCATGGCCAGGGCGGGCTCGTCGACCTGCACGATGAGCTGGGACACCTCGCCCCGGTCGTCGAGACGCCGCCGTACGTCGCGCACGTGGCCGCGCGCCGCCTCGGCCAGTGCCTGCGCCAGGTCGCGTCGTGCCCCGTGATCGCTGACGACCTTGTCGCCGCGCGGTTTCTCGACCATGGCCGCGAGGGTCCAGGGCCCGACGACCTGCACCTTGAAGGCGCCGTCATAGCCCTGGGTGAGCTCCTCGAGGACGTCGAGATCCTGGTCGAGGCGGCTGCGCGCCCGGCGCTGGTCGACGCCGGAGGCATCGGTGAGTCGCCAGCCCGCCGGCTGGAGGTCGACGCCGATCTCGTCGACGAGCGACAGCGTGCGCCCGATCATCGCCGACGAGACACCGCGAGCCGGCAGCTCGGGCAGGAAGGGGAGACCATGGTCCTGGGCAAGGACGTCGAGCACGACCTGCAGCGAGGACGCGAGGTCCTCGCCGGGCATCGATCCGATGCCGGTGCCGAGCGCGCCGGGAGCTCTCACGCCGAGACGCGGTCGGTCGCGGCGATCGTGGCGGAGCCGACAACGCGAGTGCCGTCGTAGACGACGACTGCCTGACCGGGGGCGATGCCGAAGGCCGGCTCGTGCAGCTCTACCTCGACCGCACCGGTTGCCGGGTCGACACGCACCGAGGCAGGCAGCTCAGCACCATGAGCTCGCAGCTGGACGCTCACCTCGGGGCCCTCGAGCGTCTCGGGCACAGCACCACACCAGCGGGGTCGGACCGCGCGCAACGAGTGCACAGCCAGGCGCTCGCGAGGACCGACGGTGACGGTGCCGGAGACGGGTTCGATGTCGAGCACGAAGCGGGGCTTGCCGTCGGGAGCCGGACGACCGATGCGCAGGCCCTTGCGTTGACCGATGGTGAAACCGTAGGTGCCTTCGTGCTGCCCGAGCACCTCACCGGAGTCGTCGTCGATGATGTCGCCGCCGTCATTGGGGGCGCGGTCCCCGAGCTTCTCGCGCAGCCAACCGGCGTTGTCGCCGTCGGCCACGAAGCAGATGTCATGGCTGTCGGGCTTGTCGGCCACCAGCAGCCCGCGCTGCGCGGCCTCGGCGCGGACCTCGGTCTTGGTCGACCCGCCCAGCGGGAAGAGCGAGTGGGCGAGCTGGCGCTGGTCGAGCACGCCGAGCACGTAGGACTGGTCCTTGCCCGTGTCGCGGGCGCGGTGCATCTCGATGTGGCCACCGTCGGCTGCCGAAGCGGTATGCAGCTGGGCGTAGTGTCCCGTCGCGACCGCGTCGAAGCCCAGCGCGATACCCCGCTCCAGCACGGCGGCGAACTTGATCTTCTCGTTGCAGCGCAGGCAGGGATTGGGGGTGCGACCGGCGGCGTACTCGTCCATGAAGTCCTCGACGACCTGCTCGTGGAACTCCTCCGACAGGTCCCAGACGTAGAACGGGATCCCGATCACGTCGGCTGCACGGCGCGCGTCGTTGCTGTCCTCGATGGTGCAGCAACCCCGCGCCCCGGAGCGGTAGGACTGGGGGTTGCGCGACAGCGCCAGGTGGATACCGGTGACGGCGTGGCCCGCCTCGACGGCGCGCGCAGCAGCCACGGCGGAATCCACCCCGCCGGACATGGCGGCGAGGACCTTCATCGGCGAGCCGCCCTGGCTCGCTCGACGACCGGAGCGATCGCTGCGACCACGGCGTCGACGTCGGCCTGGGTCGAGGAGTGCCCCAGGGAGAAGCGCAGCGAGTGGCGCGCCGCCTCCGACGAGCATCCCATCGCGAGCAGTACGTGGGAGGGTTGCGCGACCCCGGCCGAGCAGGCCGACCCGGTGGAGCACTCGATGCCTCGGGCGTCCAGGAGCATCAGCAGCGAGTCGCCCTCGCAGCCGGGAAAGCCCAGGTGCGCGTTGCCGGGCAGGCGTCGCGTCGGGTCGCCGTGCAGGTGGGCGTCCGGGACCTCGGCGATGACGCGCCGGACCAGGTCCTCGCGCAGCGCGGTAAGCCTCGCGGCGTGCTCGGCCTGGTGCTTGACCGCCAGCTCGACGGCGGTCGCGAAGCCGGCGATTGCCGGGGCGTCCAGGGTGCCGCTGCGGATGTCGCGCTCCTGGCCACCGCCGTGGGCCAACGGCGTGACAGCGAGCTCACGGCGTACGACGAGGGCCCCGACACCATAGGGTCCCCCGACCTTGTGTCCGGTCACGGTCATCGCGTCCACGCCGGAGGCAGCGAAGTCCAGTGGCACCGCGCCGAGCGCCTGCACGGCGTCGGTGTGCACGGGGATCCCGTGCTCGGCGGCGATCGCGACCACCTCGTCCAGGGGCTGGAGCGTGCCTACCTCGTTGTTGGCCCACATCACCGAGATCAGCGACACCGGGGCCTCGGCGGTGAGCCGGCGGAGCTGGTCGAGGTCGATGCGACCGGTGCCATCGACGTCGAGAAGGCGCACCTGCGCCGCGCCGCTCTGGTGCATCCAGTGCAGCGGATCGAGGACGGCATGATGCTCGACCGAGCTCGAGATCAGCTGGGGACTCGTCCCCAGCGCCTCGGCGCGCGACCAATGAATGCCCTTGAGCGCGAGGTTGTCGGACTCGGTGCCACCGGAGGTGAAGACGACCTCACCGGGACGACAGTTGAGAGCCTGCGCGATCGTCTCGCGGGACTCCTCCACGACCCTGCGCGCAGAGCGGCCGGAGGCGTGCAGAGAGCTCGGGTTGCCGACGTCGCGCAGGTGCGCGGTCATCGCCTCGATCGCGGCCGGGACCATGGGGGTGGTGGCGGCGTGGTCGAGGTAGTGCACACGACCCGAGGTGGGGTCGCCCTTGGCAGTGTTCATGGCCCGCCCAGCCTACGTTGCCGCCGGAGCTAGCCCGTCACCCGCAACGTCGCCAGCCGCCGGTCCGTGCCCGAGGCCGCCGCGCAGGTCAGGGGACGGGTCGCCGAGGCGTCCCCGAACGCGTCGTCCTCCACCCAGGCCGTGAGGTTGACCGAGAGGCGGCGCGGCACGCGCACGGCGTACTCCCCGGCGCGCCGGATGCGGAAAGCGTCGGTCGTGCCGGAGCCTCGCAGCGTCATGGCACCCTGCGTCGGGAGGTCGGTGCGGAGCAGCGTGACGTCACGTACCCGAACCCGAAGCGTGCCCACCGTCAGCCTGACCGAGCGCGACGACCCCTCGAGCGAGTCCACGCTGTTGCGTCGCAGCTCGTCGACGATGCGCTTGGGCACCTGGAGCGCGACGTGCATCCGGCGCGGTGCCACACGTTCCGAGGCTGCCACCGTGCGAGGGAGCGCAACAGTGCTGCGCACCGAGGCGGTGCCGGAACCGAACTCCGAGCGACAGTCATAGCTGGTGAGCACCGAGGCACCCCGGGCGTCGGGCCGGGCGTCGGGCGGGGCGTCGGGCAAGGCACCGGTCGGGGCGGACGCCGCTGCGCCCACCGGTGTCACCACCAGCGGGGTGAAGAGCAGCGTCGCGGCGAGAAGGCGGATCACGCCCGCAGCATAGGTCTGGGCCGCGTCGGATCGCTAGAGCAGCGCGAGGTCGTCGCGGTGCACGACCTCACGCTCGTAGCCGGCCCCGAGCTCGCGCTTGAGGTCGTGGGAGGAGCGGCCGAGCAGGCGCGGCACCTCGTCGGCGTCGAAGTTGACCAGCCCGCGTGCCACGACGGCGCCGTCGGGTCCGGTGAGGTCGATCGGGTCGCCGGCCTCGAACCGCCCGGTCACCCCGGTCACCCCGGCTGCGAGCAGCGAGGCGCCGCGCTCGACCAGCGCGGTCACCGCGCCGGCGTCGAGGACGAGGGTGCCCTTGGGC
>JBAVCA010000403.1:0-3618 GCA_049586475.1 Nocardioides sp. | reverse complement strand
TCGAGGACGCCCTTCGGGGCACGCGCTACCGCGCGCGGCTCTGAGCCGGGAGCCGGTTAGGTTGAGCGGATGCACCACTTCTCCTCCGTCGTCCTCGTGGACCGTCGCGGGTGGGTCCTGCTGCAGGAGCGCGACGAGCGCCCCGTCCACGACCCCGAGAAGTGGGGTTTCGCCGGTGGAGGGCTCGAGGACGGTGAGTCCTATGAGGTCGCCGCCTACCGCGAGCTCGCGGAGGAGACCGGTGTCCTGCTGGACGCCGGTCTCGAGCGATTCGGCCGATTCCGCTTCTTCAGCCCGAGCTGCGGTGAGGAGGACGAGTTCGAGCTCTTCGCCGCAGCCACCGATCGCACCGAGGTCGAGTGCCACGAGGGCAGGCAGATCGTCTTCGTGGATCCAGCAGCAGCCGTCGACCTCCCCCTGACGCAGTCGGCGAGTATCGCCCTGTCCGACTTCCTTGCCTCCGACCTCTACCGAAAGCTGGCCAGCTCATGACCGCACCCTTCTCCGTGATCCCCGTCCCCGGTTCTGGCGCCGAGGACGTCGTCGTCGGGCTCTCCGGCGTCGACGAGGGAGCGGTCTTCACGGGCACCGAGGACGGTTCGATCTTCCGGATCAGTCACGACGGCAGCAAGGTCGATCGCATCGCGGCGACCCAGGGTCGTCCGCTCGGGATCGAGATCGACCTCGACGGACGCCTTCTTGTCTGCGACGCGCACCGTGGGCTGCTCCGCATCGACACCTCGAACGGCTCGATCGAGGCAGTGACCGACCAGGTCGACGGGACACCGATGAAGTTCTGCAACAACGCGGCCATCGGATCAGACGGCACGGTGTGGTTCTCCGACTCCTCGACCAAGTTCGGGCTTCCGGACTGGAAGTCCGACATCGTGCAGCACACCCGGACCGGTCGGCTGATGCGGATGGCTTCCGACGGGAGCGTCACGGTCGTGCTCGACGGGTTGGCCTTCGCCAACGGCGTGGCGCTCTCGCAGGGCGAGGACTTCGTCGTCGTCGCCGAGTCCGGCGCTCGCACGGTCGTGCGCCGATGGCTCACCGGCAATCGAGCCGGCATGCGCGACCTGCTGTGCCAGGGGCTCCCGGGTTACCCCGACAACGTGGCGCGCGGGACTGACGGACTCATCTGGGTCACGATCGCCAGTCCCACCGACCCGGTCTTGGAGCGGCTCCAGACGGGCCCGATGCGGCTGCGCAAGCTGGTGACGAGGCTCCCCGAGAAGATCCAGCCCAAGCCGAAGAAGACCGTGCGCGTCCAGGCCTACGACGACGAGGGTCGGCTGGTGCACGACCTCGACCTCGACCCGGCCCAGCACGGCGCGGCCTACCACATGGTGACGGGCGTACGAGAGCACGAAGGTCGGGTGTGGATGGGAAGCCTGCACGAGGCCGCGGTGGCCGTGTGGGACCTGTGACTCCACGGGAGGGACCGCCCACCCGTAAACTCGACGGCATGTCCCTCCTGTCCTCGATCAGCGACCCGCGCGACCTGCGCGGCCTCACCGACGAGCAGCTGGACTCCCTGGCCGGTGAGATCCGCGAGCTGCTGGTGACCACGTGCTCGCGAGCAGGTGGCCACCTCGGCCCCAACCTCGGCGTCGTCGAGCTCACCATGGCGATCCACCGGGTGTTCGAGTCGCCCCGTGACCGGGTGGTCTTCGACACCGGCCACCAGTCCTACGTGCACAAGATGCTCACCGGACGTGCCGCCGACTTCGACGCACTGCGCACCGAGGGCGGGCTCAGCGGGTACCCGAGCCGGGCGGAGTCGCCCCACGACCTCGTCGAGAACTCGCACGCCTCCACGGCCCTGAGCTACGCCGACGGCATCGCGAAGGCGTACCGGATCCTTGGGGAGGACCGCCATACCGTCGCGGTGATCGGGGACGGCGCGCTGACCGGCGGCATGGCCTGGGAGGCTCTCAACAACATCGCGATCGCGCGGGACAGCAAGCTGGTCATCGTGGTCAACGACAACGGCCGCTCCTACACTCCGACGATCGGTGGGCTCGCGACGGCGCTGACCGCGTTGCGCACCGATCCCAGATACGAGCAGGTGCTCGACCAGGTCAAGCGACGCCTCAACGCGGTGCCAGGGGTCGGCTCTGCGGCCTACGACGCGCTGCACGCCATGAAGCGCGGGCTCAAGGACGCCCTGGCGCCGCAGGGCCTCTTCGAGGACCTCGGCCTGAAGTACGTCGGGCCGATCGACGGCCACGACCGGGTGGAGATGGAGAAGGCGCTCAGCCTGGCGAAGCGTTTCGGCAGCCCGGTGATCGTGCACGCAATCACTCGCAAGGGCTTCGGCTACGACGCCGCCGAGCGGCATGAGGCCGACCAGTTCCACTCGCCCCAGCCCTTCGACATCGAGACCGGCGAGGAGAAGGAACGCGGACCGATCTGGACGGACCACTTCGCCGACTACATGGTCGACCTCGGCGCCCGACGTGCCGACATCGTCGCCATCACCGCGGCGATGATGCACCCCGTGGGACTGCACAAGTTCGAGGCTGCCTACCCCGAGCGCACCTTCGACGTGGGCATCGCCGAGCAGCATGCTGCGACCTCTGCGGCCGGACTGGCGATCGGAGGACTGCACCCGGTGGTTGCCGTCTACGCGACCTTCCTCAACCGCGCCTTCGACCAGGTCCTCATGGATGTCGCGCTCCACGAGTGCGGCGTCACCTTCGTGCTCGACCGTGCCGGAGTCACCGGGGATGACGGGGCCAGTCACAACGGCATGTGGGACATGTCGATCCTGCAGGTCGTGCCTCGGCTGCGATTGGCGGCCCCGCGCGACGCCACCCGGATGCGCGAGCTGCTCGACGAGGCGGTCGAGGTCGACGACGCGCCGACGGTGGTCCGATTCCCCAAGGGGTCGCCGCCCGATGACGTGCCCGCGATCGCCAAGGCCGGACGCGCCGACGTCCTCGTGCGCACCGGTGAGGCCGATGTCCTGGTGGTCGCAGTCGGCTCGATGGCATCCATGGCCATCGAGGTCGCCGACCGCTTGGTGGCCCAGGGCATCGGCGTCACGGTGGTGGACCCGCGCTGGGTCAAGCCCGTGGATCCTGCGCTGATCGAGCTCGCTCGGCAGCACCGCCTCGTGGTGAGTGTCGAGGACAACGGTCGCATCGGAGGATGCGGAGCGGTGCTCCTGCAGACCCTCAACCAAGCGGGGATCACCACCCCGTTCCGGCTGCACGCCGTCCCGCAGGAGTTCCTCGACCATGCCAAGCGTCCGGCCATCCTCGAACGGATCGGCCTCACCCCGCAGGCGCTGGCCCGGAGCATCGTCGAGGACATGTCCCGTCTTGACGGCTACGGCCACGTTGACGGACCTGCTGGGGGAGCCCTCGTCGATGCTGACCGTCCGAGCTGACCAGCCGCGACGCCTGGGCGCGCTGCTCTTGGTGCTGCTCGCGGTGCTGCTCGTGGCGAGTGGCTGCGCGGTCACAGAAGACCGCTCGGCGTCGGCGAGCCCGACGCCCGCCCTCAGCGTTCCAGCCATTCCCACCGGCAGCCCCCCTGGCAACGCACCTGACAGCCCCCCTGGCGACCCCCTTGGCCGTCCTGGTGGCAGCCGCACGAGCGCGCCCGTGG
>JBAVCA010000402.1:0-2178 GCA_049586475.1 Nocardioides sp. | reverse complement strand
ACTCCGCTGCTCCTGGTCTATCGCGAGCGGCTGTCGATGACCGACGCCTCGGTGACTGCCCTCTTCGGCGTCTACGCCCTCGGGCTGATGCTCGCGCTCGCGGTTGCGGGACGCGCCTCAGACCACTTCGGGCGTCGCTCGGTGGTGCTGCCGGCAGCGGTCTGTGCGGTGGTCACGTCGTTGCTGTTCGTCTTCGCCGCTGACAGCGAGCCGCTGCTCTTCCTCGTCCGGTTCCTGCAGGGGGCGGCCGCGGGGACGGTGTTCAGCGTCGGCAGCGCTTGGCTGGTCGAGACGGCCTTGCGCCTCGACAACCTCGCCGGGCCCCGCTCGGCTGCGGTCGCGATGACCGCCGGGTTTGCCGTCGGTCCTGCCTACGCCGGCCTGATCGGCGAGTGGGGGCCGTGGCCCCTGGTCCTTCCCTACCTGATCCACGCGGTCCTGCTCGTGGCAGGGCTTGCGGCGTCGTGGTCGGTGGCCGAGTCGTTGGTCCGAGCGCCCGCGACCACCGAGGTGGCACCCACCGGGGCGTTCCGGCCCGGTGCGCGGCGTACCGCCCTGCTCGTGGTGGCCCCTCTCGCCGTGTGCGTCTACGCCTTTCCGGCGAGCACGATCGCCGCGGTCCCGGTGCTGGTCGGCTTTCCGTTTGCGCCGGTGGCGCTGACCGGACTGATGGCCGGGCTCGCCCTGGGAGCCGGAGCGCTCGCTGCCCCGCTGCAGGGTCGCCTCGGAGCGCGGAGCGCCCCGGTCGCAGCGGTCTGCGGGCTCGTCGGTTTTGCCGGCACGGCCCTCGCGGCGGCCATCCCTGCGCTGCTCCTGCTGGTGATCCCGGCTTCAGCCGTGCTCGGCGCCGGCGGTGGTCTGGCCCTGGCCAGCGGAATGTCGCGGCTGCCCCCGCTGGCGAACCCGGGACGGCTGGGCACGGTATCGGCCGGCTTCTACGTCACTGCCTATCTCGGCTTCGGCTTCCCGCTGATGATCACCACCCTGGCCGAGCAGGTCCCGGTGGCTCTGGTGCTTGCGGTGCTGGCCGCCCTGTGCGGCCTGCTAGCCATCCAGCAGGAGCGCGCCCGGCTGTGACGTGCGGAGGCGGAGGCCTGCCTGCGCCGCCTCGCCGCCTCGATCCCGCAGTCCTAAGATCCGCACCATGGACGAGGCAGCCGAGCTGCTCGCGGCAGAGCGCGGGCGCACCCTGACGCGACTCGCCGCCCTCACCGCGGACTATGCGGAGGTCGTCGCGGCCTCCCGGGACACCAACGCGGACGACGAGCACGACCCGGAGGGCGCCACGATCGCCTTCGAACGCTCGCAAGTGGGAGCGCTCGTCACGGCGGCCCGCACCCACCTGTTCGAGATCGACGCGGCGCAGCGGCGTCTCGCGCTCGGCACCTACGGTGACTGCGAGGGATGCGGCCGGCACATCAGTGCCGAGCGGCTCGAGGTGAGGCCGACCGCACGGCGTTGCGTGACGTGCGCCGCGGAGTCGGATCGCCGGCATTCGCGCTGAGACTTGTATCGATCCAAGTCGACCTGCCCGCGCCGGACGGAGCAGGTGGTCGGTAGCGTTCGCCCCAAGCTGACCCGAAAGGCGTGACGCATGCTGGATGTGGACAAGGTTCTCGACGAGGCCGGACTGAAGAACGAAAAGGTCCGGGAGTATGTCGCCCACTGGGCTGACATCACCGAGCCGGATCGGATCGAGGTGATCAACGCTTCTGACGACGCCCGCCTGGTGGCCGAGGCGCTGGAGTCCGGAGAGTTCCTTCCCGCCGGTGAGGGTCTCTACTACTCACGCTCCTACGTGAAGGACACCGCGCGCTCCGAGGAGCGCACCATCGTGGCCACGCACAAGCCTGAGGACAAGGGCGTCTACAACAACTGGCGCGACGCCGCCGAGATGACGGCCAGCCAGGTGGAGCGGATGCGCGGGCAGTCACGCGGCAAGACGATGTACGTCGTCCCCTACCTGATGGCGCCTCCCGGCTCGCCCCTCGAGGCGTACGCCGCCGGCGTCGAGCTCACCGACAACCGCCCGGTCGTCCTGCAGATGATCCGGATGGCCCGGGTCGGGGTCGCCCACCTCGACAACCTCGCCGACCCCAACACCTTCGTGCGTGCGGTCCACGTCACCGGTGACCTGCCCAACCTCGGCCAGGGCACGCCGGAGGACCAGCGCTACTT
>JBAVCA010000401.1:0-2728 GCA_049586475.1 Nocardioides sp. | reverse complement strand
CCGGTGAGCCGTCACGCTCGCCGCCGACGATCGTGGCTGACCCCACGACCCGACCGTCCTCGCGCCAGCCGTGCACCCCGATCGTCTCGCCGGGAAAGACGACCCCGGAGAAGCGCGCGCCGAAGCCGGCGACCTTCGTGGTGTCTCCACCGAGCAGAGCGTCGGTGAGCTCGCGCAGCACGATCCCGTAGGAGCAGAGGCCGTGCAGGATGGGCGCCGGGAAGCCGGCTGCCGTGGCGAAGTCAGGGTCGGCGTGCAGCGGGTTGCGGTCGCCACAGAGCCGGTAGAGCAGCGCCTGCTGCGGCGTCACGGCGTACCTCGCGACGGCGTCGGGCTCGCGTTCTGGGAGCACCACCGTCTGCGCGGAGCCACGATCGCCGCCCCAGCCGCCTTCGCCCTTGACGAAGATCGAGGAGCGCGCCGTCCAGAGGACCTCGCCCGTCCCGTCGGTGCCAGCGGTGGCGACGCTCTCCTGCCAGATCACCGCGGCCTTGGTCTTGTCCCAGATGTCGGTGAGCGTGGTGGTCAGCGTGGCGCTGCCCGAGGTCGGCAGCGGAGCGGTCACGCTGACCGACTGCGAGCCGTGCACGACCTGGGCGAGGTTGATGTCGCAGCCGGGCAGGTCGAGCGGCGGTGGGTCGGTCTCGTGAAAGGTCGGCGCCACGACACCGAAGGACGGCAGCACCTGGAGCCCGGGACCGTCCAGGGTGTAGCCGAGCGCGGCGGGCGACAGGTTGTCTCCTGCGCGGGAGCCGGCACCGATGCCGAGGTGGTAGAGGAGCACGTCGCTCTGGGACCACGTGAACGTCTTGCTGCCGAGGGAGGCACCGATGGCGATGGTCGGGTCGATGGGCATCAGGCGGTTCCCTTCGCGGCTTCGTCTGTCCCTGGGGCGACGCTGACCTGATCCGTCGGGGTCAAGGCGAGATCGGCGGAGGCGATGTCCTCGGCGGCGAGATAGCCGAAGACGAGCGCAGGTCCGATCGTGGCGCCCGGCCCCGCGTAGGTGCGACCCATCACCGCAGAGGACACGTTGCCCGCAGCGTAGAGGCCGGCGATCACCGAGCCGTCCGGACGCAGCACCCGCGCGCGGACGTCGGTGACGAGGCCACCCTTGGTCCCGAGGTCGCCGGGCACGATCTTCACGGCATAGAACGGGGCCTGGTCGATGACGTGCAGCGACGGGTTCGGCTTCACCGTGGGGTCGGAGTAGTACTTGTCGTAGGCCGACTCCCCGCGGTGGAAGTCGGTGTCGGCACCGGTCGTGGCGAAGCCGTTGAACCGCTCGAGCGTCGCAGTCAGCGCCGCGGCGGGCACGTCGATCTCGGCGGCGAGAGCCTCGATGGTCGGGGCCTTCTTGACCGTGCCCATCTTGTACCAGCGGCCGGGGAAGGGCTGGCGCGGGAACAGCCCGGCGAACAGGTAGCGATTACGGTAGCGCTGGTCGATGACCATCCAGCTCGGAACGTGCCCGACCCCGCTGGCCTCGCCGGCGTACATCTCGTGGACGGCCTCGACGTAGGGCAGCGCCTCGTTCATGTAGCGCTCGCCGGCCTGGTTGACGATGATCGAGCCGGGCAGGTTGCGCTCGGCCAGGCAGAACCACGGTCCGCTGGGCAGCGGGATGGTCGGGCCCCACCACGAGTCGTCGAGGAGGTCGGTGTCGGCGCCGGCCGTCATCCCGGCGACGAGGCCGTCGCCGGTGTTGAACTGCGAGCCGGTGGTCCAGTCGATCGAGGTGGGCTGCGGCTGGTAGCGCTCACGTAGCTCGAGGTTGCGCTCGAACCCGCCGCTGCCGAGGATCACGCCGCGTCTGGCGTGCACGACGTGCTCGACCTCGCCCTGCTTGACGCGCACGCCGACGACCCGGCCATCCTCGATGACCAGGTCCACCAGCTCGGTGTCGTAGTGCAGGGGGACCTCGGCGTCGATGAGGCCCTGGCGCAGCCCGATTGCGATCGCGTTCCCCATCGCATACATCCGTCGGCCGCGCAGCCCGGCCCAGGCGCGCGCGAGGACGACCTTGATCATCGTGATCGGGCCGCCGAGGGTGCGCAGCCCGAGGCTGATCTTTCGGAACATCGCCTGGGTGACGATCATGTTGGCCGGCGCCTTGGTGTACTGCGGGTGCAGCCGGTCGAGCTCGTCGCCGAGGGAGCGGGCGTCCATCGGGATCGGCTCGCAGCTACGGCCCTTGGCCCGACCGCCCGGCGCCTCCGGGTGGTAGTCGGCGTAGTCGGGCACCCAGGTGAAGCGCAGGGGAGTGGTCTCCTTGATGAAGTCCAGCACCTCGGGACCGCGGTCGAGGTAGGTGTCGCGACGCTCCTTGGGCACCACGTCGCCGACGATCGAGTCCAGGTAACGCTTGGACTCCTCGATCGGATCCGCCTGGCCGGCCGCCCGGAGGGCGTAGTTACCCGGCATCCACACACCGCCGCCGCTGCGTGCGGTCGATCCGCCGAAGTGACCGCTCTTCTCGACCAGGATGGTCTCCAGGCCACGCTTCTTGGCGGCGAGCGCTGCGCTCATGCCGGCGCCGCCGGCTCCGACGACCACGACGTCGACCTCGCGGGGGAGCCCAGCGGCTGTGCTGGGAACAGGGGTGCTCATGGCACAAAACTGTAACAGGTTCTACTATTGTCCGGTGACCTCTCAGGACGCCATCCAGGCCGCCGTGGACCGGCTCGCCCACGCCGCGGAGACCGGCGTGCCGTGCGCCGCCGTACGG
>JBAVCA010000400.1:0-8610 GCA_049586475.1 Nocardioides sp. | reverse complement strand
GCACCAACCAGACCCGGTCACCGGGCGCGACATGGTCCACGCCGGCGCCGACCGACTCCACGATGCCCGCCCCGTCTTGGCCAGGCACGACCTCCGGGTACGGCAGGCCGCCCATGGCCCCGGTGCGAAACTTCCAGTCCGTCGGGTTCACCCCTGCCCGGACGACCCGGTCCAGCACTTGGCCGGGTCCCGGTGCGGGAGCATCGCGCTCGACGAGGCTCAGCACGGACGATGGACCGATCTGGGAGTAGACGACTGCACGCATGTCAGGCCCAGCGTTGCCGGTGCCGGCATTGTTCCCGTGGCTCCGGAGCGTCCACGCTGCCACGCTGTTCGAGGATCATCCGCGCCGACCGACCTCGGGTGCCGCGCGCCCGGCGATCAGCGGGAGGTCCAGGTACGTCTTGATCCCAGGACCGGCCGCGACGACGTACGGGATTGCGTTGACGCAGTGGTTGGCGGTCGAGACCACGCCCGGGTTGCGTACCAGGCCCTCCTCGATCGTGTCGGGCTGGAGTCCTTTGAAGGTCAGCGTGACCGAGGGGTCCCCGGTGACCTCGACCTCGAAGCGTTCGCCCTGCTCACCGAAGCTCCAGCTGGGATCCAGGTGCTCCTCCCCCATCAACCAGTTGACCGTGGCGGTCACCACGGGCACCCCGTCGACCAGCGCCCGCCAGCTGAAGCGGCGAGCAGCGACTAGTCCAGGCTCGATGACGCCCATCGGCGAGTCGATCGGCTTGGTGGCGACCGCAACTTCCTGCAGGGTCTCGATCTTGGTGTCCGAGCCGAAGCCCATCTCGGCCACGACCATCCGGACCGAGGACCGGAAGCCGCCGCCGAGCAGCGCGGCCATCGGACTGGCCAGCGCCTCGTCGGGGGTCTTGCCGAAGCCCATCACGTGCTCGATCACGTCGGGAGCACCGTAGGTTCGGATGTCGGAGAATTCCTCCGAACGCACGTGGGTCACGCGCGCACTCACCGCCGAGATCATCAACGGGAAGCGCTCGGTGATGCCGCCGGGGTGGATGCCGGTCCCGTGCAAGGTGCTGCCGCCGCTCGCGCACGCCTCCTCGAGGGCCGTCATGGTTGCCGGGTTGGGATAGATCCAGCCCACAGGCGTGACGACGTCCTTGCCCGAGCGCAGCAGCGCAGCGACCTCTGCCTCGTCGGCGACCAGCGGCGAGTAGACGACGCAGTCCGCCTCGAGCGCGCAGATCTCATCGAGCGTGGTGGAGGTGGCGACACCGATAGGTGCGACGCCGAGGATGTCCCCCACGTCTCGCCCGGCCTTGTCAGCGCTGTGCACCCAGCAGCCCACGAGCTCCAGCTCGGGGTGGCTGAGCACACCCTCGATCGCCGCCTTGCCCACGCCGCCCGTCGCCCACTGGATCACCTTGATGCTCACAGTGGGCGATTCAGTCAGTGACGATCGTCACTGTCAATGTCGACGCGCGGTCGCGCGTCCGGAGCCGCCGCGCGCTACGTCCCGCGGTGGACATGTCGATCACTCAGGCACAGTCTCCGCAGAGGTCTTCGCCGGGGGCGGCCCGCCGGGACGTGTGCTGGACGAGGAAGCACGAGGTGCAGGTGAACTCGTCCGCCTGCTTGGGGGTGACCTCGATGTCGAGGGTCTCGTTGGAGAGATCAGCGCCGGGCAGCTCGTAGGTGTCCGCCAGCTCGGTCTCGTCCTCGTCCACTCTCCCTGAGGTCTTGTCCTGCTCGCCTGAGGTGAGGCGGCGTGCCTCCAGGCTCTCTTCCTTCTGCTCGTCCTCTGTCTTGCGTGATGCGTCGTAGTCAGTAGCCATGTATCGGGTTCCTCTCGGGGCGGAGCGCGAATGCTAGCGCCGCTCGTCGCTGCAACGCATACTCAGGGCGTCGGGAGGTCATCTCAGTCGTGGGTGAAACCCGTTTCGGCGTCCGCGGGCACGGTGATCTGCAGCACATCCGGTCGCCGGGAGGGCAGGGCGGGGCAGGGCTCAGCGCGCCGTTGCCGACCCGAGGTAGCCGTACGTCCACGGGGTCCGCGGGCCGGGCAGGTACTGCGCCCGCACCGCGCCGGGGACGAGGCCGGACGCCGCGACCAGCGCCGGTACGTCGCGGGTCAGCTGGCAGCCTCCCGCGATGCGGCGTTGCAGCGGATCGAGCCGGTGTTGCCAGCCAGCCACCCCCGCGGTCGGCGCCAAGCCGTGCTCCAAGAAGGCGAAGGTGCCGCCGGGGCGAAGGACCCGGTGCACCTCGCGCAGTGCGAGCCCGGGATCGGGAATGGTGCAGAGCGTGAACGTGCACAGCACGTGGTCGTAGGACGCCTCAGCGGCATCGAGTCGTTGACCGTCCAGCCCGACGCGGCTGACCGTCAGGTCGTGGCGAGAGCGACGGCGCTCCGAGAGTGCCCAGCCGCGATCGGAGGGTTCGACGGCATCGAGACAGGTCACCGAGCTCGGCAGGTGGCGCAGGTTGAGCCCGCTGCCGAACCCGAGCTCGAGGACCGTGCCGGTGAGCCCCGCGCAGACCTCGGCGCGGAGCTCGCCGATCTCCTTGCCCTTCAGTGCACGGTCCACCAGACCGGGCACCACGCGTTCCTCCCACCAGCTCATGGCGCCATCATGCCGGTGCGATCGCGGTTGGGCTCGCTCTGCGGGCGTTGGCCATCCCCGCGCGGCGCGGTCGCCGGTGTCGATGGCGCAGGTCCGTGCGACGGCTCGGTCATGATGCCCCCTCCGGGTGGGGTTCTGGACGCCCTGTCCACCGGCTTGGAGTACGCATTATTGACGCCGGGTCAGTCCCGGTCGAGGTGGCGGACCGTGGCGAAGCAGAAGAGCCCGTAGGCGGCGAAGCCGAGGCCGATCGCGCCGAGGAGCAGCGGCCCGAAGGGCTGGTCGAGGACCGTGCGCAGCGCTTGATCGAGCCCGCCTGATTTCTTGGCCTCGTGGGTGAAGGCGGCATACAGGAACAGCCCGCCGACCACACCGTAGGAGATGCCCTTGGCGACGTGCCCTGCCCGGCCCAGCCACTTGTACGTCGTGCCACTGCTGCCGCGGAGCGCCCGGTCGTCGATCCGATCCAGGTAGGACTCGCGCCAGGCAACGACCAGCAACCCGACGCCGGCCGCGATGATCCCCACCCCGATCGCACCGACGAGCACCTGCCCGCCGGGGTTGTTCATCAACGTCGCCGTCATCGAGTCGGTGCCGCCCCCGCCCTTGTTCCCCCCACCGGAGGACGGGCCGGTGGCGATGTCGAAGGCGCTGTAGGCAATCGCGGCGTAGACGATCGCCTTGCCTCCGGACAGCAGCCGCTTGGCCAGCCGCTTGGGGTCGTCCTCGTCGCGGTAGCCCAGGGCGGCCTCGACGAGACGCCAGACGACCAGCAGCACCAGCCCGAGCGCCAGCGCCCAGACCAGGACCTTGCCGAACGGCTGCTCGGCCAGTTGCTTGACCGCGCCGGTGCTCGAGGCCCCACCCTCGCGGTCACCCAGCGCCAGCTGCACGGCCAACCAGCCGATCAGCAGATGCACCACGCCGTAGGAGATGAGGCCCGCACTGGCGATCTTGTCGACGATGTCGCTCTGGTGAGCCTCGCGGGCTTTGCTGTCGGTCAAGAGAGGTCTCCGATGGCGGTCTCGATGGCGCGGTGGAAGGTCGGGTAGGCGTAGATCATCGTCCTCAGTGTCGCGAGCGGCACCTCGGCGTGCACTGCTACGGCGAGAAAGCCGAGGATCTCTCCCCCGGCGGGCCCCATCGCCGTCGCGCCGACGAGCACGCCGCGATCGGCGTCCTCGACGACCTTGATCATCCCGCGGGCACCGGGACCGTGGGTGAAGCCCCGGGAGGTCTGGTCGAGCTGCACCGATCCGACCCGGACCGACAGTCCTGCGTCCCGTGCCTGCTGCTCGGTGAGGCCCACGGCGCCGACCTCGGGATCGGTGAAAGTCGTGTGCGGCACTGCGTGGTAGCTCGCAGGTGCGCCGTCCTGGTCCAGCAGGTCGCGCAGCGCGATCGCGCCCTGGTACATCGCGACGTGGGTGTAGGCGCCCTCCCCGGTGATGTCACCCATGGCCCAGAGTCCGTCGATCCCCGGCACCCGCAGACGGCCGTCGACCTCCAAGGTGCTGACACCCGGATCCAAGCCGACGCTCTCCAACCCGAGGTCGTCGAGGTTGGGCGTACGGCCCGCGGCCACCAAGAGCTTGTCGGCCACCAGCTGCTCCCCCGACTCCAGGTCGAGGGTGAATGCTCCCTCGGAGTAGGAGATCGAGGTGGTCGTCGCTCCGGTCATCACCCGCAGTCCCTCGCGTACCAACACCTCCTCGAGCAACGCACCGGCTTCGGGCTCGTCCCCGGGCAGCAGTCGCTCGCCTCGCTGCACCACGGTCACGCGCACCCCGAACCGGGCGAATGCCTGAGCCATCTCGCACCCGATCGGGCCTCCGCCGAGCACGAGCAGAGAACCGGGCAGCTCGGTGACCTGCACGGCATCGCGGTTGGTCCAGAAAGGCGTGTCGGCGAGGCCCTCGATCGGCGGCACCGAGGGACGGGTGCCGGTGTTGAGCACCACACCCTTGCTGGCAGTCCACGTCTGCGTGGATGCGTCGGGCAGCTCGACGGTGACCTCGCGTGGCCCGCTCAGGCGACCGATGCCGTGCAGCACGGTGGCGCCGGCGTCCTCGAGCCGCTGGACGGCAACGGCGTCGTCCCAGTGCGAGGTGGCCTCGACGGCGATCCGCTCGGCGACGGGTGCCCAGCTCGGGGTCACCGTCACCTCGCCGGCCACCTGCCCGACCCGGCCGGCCTCGGCCAACGCGTCACCGGCTCGCACCATCATCTTCGACGGGACGCACCCGTAGTACGGGCACTCGCCACCGACCAGGTGCTTCTCGACGGCCAGCACCGTCAGGCCAGCCTCGGCGGCACCGGTGACCACGGACTCGGCCCCAGGGCCGAGACCCACGACGATCAGATCTACGTTCTCGCTCATGCCCTCAACGTAGGCTGCGCTCCCCGGCCTCGGAGTCCCCCATGAGGATGGGTGCCCCTCGGGGCTCCGGGTGCAGCATTCGGTCAGGGCTCGTCAGGGCTCGATCAGGGTCGGCTTCTTCTTCTGGATGGCACCGAGGATCCCGTTGATGAACGTCGGCGACTCATCGGTCGAGAGCTCGCGCACCAGCGTCGCCGCCTCCGAGACCGCCACTGCGTCCGGCACGTCGTCGGCGTACAGCAGCTCCCAGACGCCGAGCCGCAGCACGTTGCGGTCGACGGCCGGCATTCGCTCGATGGTCCAGCCCTCGGAGTACTCCGAGAGCAGCTCGTCGATGCGGGTGACGTGCTCGACGACGCCGCGCACCAGGGTGGCGGTGTAGTCGTTGGTCGGGCCCTCGCCCGCCTCGATCGCGCGCTCGAGGGCCTCTAGTGCGGAATCCCCGCGCAGGTCGGCGGCGTACAACATGTCCAGGGCCCGTTTGCGGGCTTTAGATCGCGCTCCCACGGTGTCGGGCCCTCAGCCCTTGACGCGACCCATGTAGGAGGAGTCGCGGGTATCGACCTTGATCTTCTCGCCCTGGTTGATGAACAGGGGCACCTGGATCTCGTGGTCGGTCTCCAGCGTGGCCGGCTTGGTGCGCCCGGTCGCGGAGTCACCGGCGAGGCCCGGCTCGGTGAAGGCAACGGTCAGCTCGACCGAGGCCGGCAGCTCGATGAAGAGCACGCGGCCCTCGTTGGTGGCCACCACGGCCTCTTGGTTCTCCAGCAGGAAGTTGGCGTTGCCCCCGACGATCTCGGGGGCGATCTCGAGCTGCTCGTAGTTGGAGATGTCCATGAAGACGAACGAGGTGCCGTCGTTGTAGAGGTACTGCATCGTGCGACGGTCGACCGTGGCGGTCTCGACCTTGGTGCCGGCGTTGAAGGTCTTGTCGACGGTCTTGTTGGACTCGACGTTCTTGAGCTTGGTGCGCACGAAGGCGGGGCCCTTGCCCGGCTTGACGTGCTGGAACTCCACGACCGCCCAAAGCTGCTTGTCGATGTTGAGAACCATACCGTTCTTCAAGTCGTTCGTCGTCGCCATGCGCGTGAGTCAGCCTTCTGGTTGCGGAGTCAGGGAATGCCCGATGTCATGCCGGGCACCAGCGGAGGAGTCTATCCCCCCTGGATATTCCGTCCCATTCCGTACGCGACACGCCGCGGCTCGAGGCGGATGGCGTACCGATCGGGACGGAATACCCCGCGGTACGTCGGACCCGCCGCCCGAGAATGCCCGCCCAGCAGGTCGGTGGTCCGACCGAGGTGGACTCACACCGCCCGGGTCAGTTCTTCGACCAGGCCCCTTCGCTCGAGCCGCTCGTCGAGCGTCGGTGGGGCCGGGTCCCACACGGGGCGAGTGAGGGTCCAGGCGCAGGACTCCGGAGGCAGGAACTTCGCCCGGGAGCGGGTGTCTCGAATACGTCGGGCCACAGTGCGCTGGTCGTCGCCCTGCACCACGGTGAAGTACTCCAACCCGTGGTCGCGAAACCGGGCTTCGCGTGCTACGTCCTTGCGGTGCCGCTCGACACCCCGGTGCGCCTCACCGTCATACTCGCCCACCATCCCGGCCACCGGGTCGAAGAGGTCGGGGATCCCCAGCAGCTGGCCGTCGAGGTCGTACAACGGTTGGTTGACCAGTGGCCACGGCACCGCAGCGACCAGGATCCAGACAAGTCGGAGCCAGGTCTCCCGTGGCGACCTGCTCTCGTCGACGGCCAGCGCGACTGCCCGACGAAGCAATGGTGCGCCGTTGGCGGAGTTGCACTCGCCGGCGTATCTCGCGAACAGCCACACCGAGATCAGTCCCGCTGCCGCGACCATGTCGATCGCCTGCACGGCGCCCCACAGGCTGTCGCGGTACCGGATCTCGTCGAAGAGCGCCCGCTGGATCGGTGCCACCGGCACGCCTGCGACCGAGCAGTGCCGCGGGTCGGTGATCTGGCTGCGGTCCACTACTGAGCGGGAGTCGGAACGAAGATGTCCCCACGCCCCGACCGCCAGCGTCACCGGCAGCGTCGTCGCTCCGTCGGGAGTCAGACCGTCGAAGTACGCCGCTCCATGTAGCCGACAGGCTGCCCACCCCGTAACGCAGCCCATCCGACCGTCCGCGGTGAGCCTGGCGGCGGAGTCGAGGATACGTTGCTCGACGCTCGCGGAGCGATCGATAGGCGCGTAGAGGCCCGACGCCACCCGTTCGTAATACCGCCCGGACGCCATCCGTCGGGTGGGCCCGTTCAGCCCGGCGGGGTCCACGCGACGCGGCAGGACGAGGTGCTCGGGTAGTCGGGAGACGGGGTCGAAGTGCGGTGAGGTCATGCACCGACCGATTGCCGATGATTCCTGGCCCTACCAGGCCGTCATGTCACCTTGGGAGGAACGGCACTGAATCTTTGGCTGTGAACTCTTGATGGGCTCAAGCGGTGCGAGCGCGCGGCCGTCCCAAGAAAATCCGTCCCATTCGGTACAAGACACGCCGCAAGACGACCGAAAGCATGTACGAAACGGGACGGATTATCCCGCCGCGCCACCCACTGACTCAGCGATGGCTACCAACGCGAGCCGATAGCCCTCGACGCCGTGGCCGGCGATCACCTCGAGGGCGTGCGGTGACACGACGGAGGTATGGCGGAACGTCTCCGGGCGCTGGGTGGGGTCGGAGAGGTGTACCTCGATCAGCGGCGCCACGAGCTGGGCGCAGGCATCGAAGAGCGCGTAGGAGTAGTGCGTCCAGGCGGCCGCGTTCAGCACCACAGGCGTCGCCTCGTCGGCCGCCTCGTTGAGCCAGTCGAGCAGCGCACCCTCGTGGTTGGTCTGGCGCACCTCGACCTCGAGGCCGAGACCGACCCCCCACGTCACGCACAGCTCGGCCAGCTCGGCGTGAGTGGTGGTGCCGTAGATCTCGGGCTGACGGCGACCGAGGCGCCCAAGGTTGGGTCCGTTGAGCACCAGCACCTTCATGGTCTCAGCCTTCCGTCAGCGCCACGAAAGCGGCGCGCAGATCGTGTTCCGATGGCCCTGCCAGCACGGTGGGGACCCCGATGTCGGAGAGCACGACAAAGCGCAGCTGGTTGCCGCGTGCCTTCTTGTCCACCCGCATGGTGGCGAGCAGCTCCTCGAATGCAGCGCCCTCGTAGGAGGTGGGCAGCCCCACCCGGGAGAAGGTCTCGCGGTGCCGTTCGACGATCTCGGCGGACAGCCCGGTGGCACGGTGCGCGAGCTCGGCCACGAACACGCAGCCGATCGCGACTGCCTCGCCGTGGCGGATCTCGTAGTCCTCGGCGCGCTCGATCGCGTGGGCGAGGGTGTGTCCGTAGTTGAGGGCCTCGCGGCCCGGGTGACCCCCGACTCCCCCGGTCTCCTTGAGGTCTGCGACCACGACGTCGATCTTGACCTGGATCGCGCGCTCGATCAGCTCGCGCAGAACCGGCGAGGAGGCGACGAGGTCCCCGGGGATGGTGGTCTCGACGAGCTGCAGGATCTCCGGGTCGGCGATGAAGCCGCACTTGACGACCTCGCCCAACCCGGCGACGAGCTCATCGCGTGGAAGGGACTCGAGCAGCGACAGGTCGCACAGCACGCCGGACGGCTCGTGGAACGC
>JBAVCA010000399.1:0-1716 GCA_049586475.1 Nocardioides sp. | reverse complement strand
CCCCAACACTTCCGCCACCGCGGCCAGCTCGGGGGCCGACCTCAACGGGGCTGCGATCAAGAACGCGTGCGAGCAGATTACCGCGCGCCTGCTCGAGGTCGACGCCGGACGTGGCCTGCCGTGGGACGAGCTCGTGCGCGAGGCCTACTTCTCCCGTGTGCAGCTGTGGGCGGCGGGCTTCTACAAGACCGAGGGCCTGCACTGGAACTCCACCGAGATGCGCGGCCAGCCCTTCAAGTACTTCGCTTACGGCGTCTGCGCCGCGGAGATGGAGGTGGACGGCTTCACCGGTGCCTATCGGACCCGACGCGTCGACATCGTGCACGACGTCGGCGACTCGCTCTCGCCGCTGGTCGACCTCGGCCAGATCGAAGGTGGGTTCGTGCAGGGCGCCGGTTGGTTGACGTTGGAGGACCTGCGCTGGGACTCCTCCTCCGGGCCCGGACGTGGTCGCCTGACCACCTCGGCGGCCAGCACCTACAAGCTCCCGTCGTTCTCCGAGATGCCGGAGGTCTTCAACGTCGCGCTCCTTGCCCGGGCCCACGAGGATGGCGCCGTCTACGGCTCGAAAGCCGTCGGAGAGCCGCCGCTGATGCTGGCCTTCGCGGTGCGGGAGGCGCTGCGGGAAGCAGCTGCCGCCTTCGGCGCCCACGACGGTGCCCCGATCAGCGTCGACCTCGCCTCGCCCGCGACTCCCGAAGCGGTCTTCTGGGCCATCCAGGCTGCCCGCGCCCACCAGCCGGCACAGGTCACCGAGGGCTCGCCTGGCCGGGAGCCCGACCAGCCCGACGCCGACGCCGCCGAGCTGCACCCGCGCTCGGAGGCAATCGCCCGGCGGGTCCCGAGCCATGGCTGAGCGCGAGGGCCTCGACTGGTTGCAGGCGCTCGTCGCGCTGCGCCAGGATCGCGTGCCGGCGGTGCTCGTCACCGTTGCCGCGGTGCGCGGACACGCTCCCCGCGACGCCGGCGCCAAGATGGTCGTTACTGCTGATGCGACCTGGGGGTCGGTGGGCGGTGGCAATCTCGAGGAGACCGCGATCAGCTTGGCCCGTGACCTGATCGCCGGGGATGCCGCGACCCCCGAGCAGGTCACGATGTCGCTCAACGACGTGACCCGCACCGACCACGGTCGTCAGTGCTGCGGTGGCGAGGTGACGCTGCTGTTGGAGCCGGTGCCGGTGCGCGCGTCCTTCGCGGTGTTCGGCCTCGGACACGTCGGGCGCGAGCTCGCCCGGATCCTGGTGCGCCACGACGTCGAGCTGCACCTCATCGACTCCCGGGCCGCCTACGTCGACGAGGCGGCCCTGGCGGCCCTGCGCGACGGCCCGGGCACGGTCGTGGCCCATCACGCTCCTCTGCCCGAGGTGGCGCTGGGCGAGCTGCCGCGAGGCACCCACGTCCTGGTGCTGAGCCACGACCACGCCGAGGACTTCGCCCTGTGCGACGCAGCCCTGCGCTGCGCGCACCTGGCCACGATCGGGTTGATCGGCTCGGCAGCCAAGTGGCGCCGCTTCGAACGGGGCTTGGGTCTCGAAGGTCACTCCTCGGAGGCGATCGCGCAGATCCGCTGCCCCATCGGCGACCCCTCGGTGGTCGCGAGGCTGGGCGGCGCCAAGCAGCCAGCAGCGATTGCCCTGGCGGTCGCGACCGAGCTACTCGCCGGCGTCCGCGCCTCGGTCGACGCCCCCTGACCCCGCCCCGCCCGCACACCACGAG
>JBAVCA010000398.1:0-6696 GCA_049586475.1 Nocardioides sp. | reverse complement strand
CCCCGGCGTAGACCGCTTCGCTGACATCGACGCCGAGCGCGCAGAGCCGGTCGACGAGCTGTGCGCTGAGGACGGCCGGGATGATCCGGTCGGCGTCGCCGTGCACGATGAGCACCGAACGGCCCTCGAGGGGCGCATCGTCGGTCGGGTAGAGCCACGGGTTCAACACCACGATCCCGCTCACCATCGGCTCCGTGGCGCCCGCGACCAGGGCCGCGCGCCCACCCAGCGAGTGACCGACGAGCACTACCGGCACCTCACCGTGCCGTCGGCGCAGCTCGCTCAGCGCCCACGCGACATCAGCGGTGGGCTGCGAGTCGCGGTCCCAGCCGCGACACGAGTTCAGCAGCCGGTAGACCGCGAGGCGACCTCGCCCGGCCCGGCGGATCGCCCGGGCGATGGGGATCATCCGCAGGACTGACAGCTGCGTGCGCCGCACCGCTGTTGGCATCTGGCGCTGCGCGCCGCCGTGCAGCACGACCACGATCCCTTCCGGCGCCTGGTGCTTGGCGACGTCGACAAGACGGGCGCCGGTGGGCGAGGACCGATGACGGGAGGACAGCACCCCTTCATTATCCGGTGCCGTGGTGACGTCTCGCTCGCGGCGCGCGATTCAGCCGGACACGACAGCGAAGCGTACGCCGTGCCGCTCGAGCCGTGCGGTCAAGCGATCGCCCATCGCCTGGGCCGTGGTGACCTGCCCGACCACGTCCGGGTTGGCATCGAAGGCCAGGCTCAGCGCGGACTCCGCGAGCGCCAGACCGGACACGTCGTAGGGATCAGGGCCGGTGACCTGGGTGTGGGTGGTGCCGCCACGGTGCTCGGCGATGAAGTCGACGGTGAACGTGGCAGCAGCCCGCGTCGCGTCGTCGGGACCGGTGCCCTGTGGCAACCGGGCGGCGATAGCGCGTCGTACTGGTCCGACCTGAGCCGCCCCGATGCCGACCCCGATCCCGGCCAGGGCCCCGACCAGCACCGGGAGCTTGGAGATGCCGGCGTAGTGGGAGTAGGTGATCTCGGGTCCGAAGTCGGGCAGCGCGGCGCCTGACCGCGCGACGATCTGCTGGTCGATGGCGGGCATCGGCAACAGCCACGATCCGGTGACCGGGTCCTTGTGCGGCTTGCCGGTGATCGGCGTCGATGTGCGGTCCACCGGCGTGGCCTCGACCCGGTCGCGCGCCGCGGCGGCCTCGCGCATCGGCTTGAGTCGCGAGACCGCGTTGAGCATCGAGGCCAACGTGCCGCCACTGACCCCGCCGGTGGCTCGCACGATGCCGCGCAGCGCGATCGGCCCGTCACGGTGGGTCGGTGGCACCTGCCGAACGGCGTGCAGTGCGCCCAGGTCGTGGGGCACGGAGTCGAAGCCACAGGCGTGCACGAGCCGCGCTCCGGTGCGGACCGCGGTCGCGTGGTGCCGGGTGTACATCCGGTCGACGAACTCGGGCTCGCCGGTCAGGTCGACGTAGTCGGTGCCGGTCTCGGCGCAGGCACGCACCACCGGCTCGCCGTGCACCAGGTAGGGCCCGGTGGCGTTGATCAGCACGCTGGTCGACCTCGCCAGGTCGGCCAGAGCTGCGGCGTCGTCCAGCTCGACCACCTCGATGGTCAAGCCGGCCAGTCGTGGGTCGAGCTGGGCAGCCGCGGCACGCGCCTGCTCGAGACGCGAGCGTGAGCGCCCGGCCAGCGCCCAACGCAACTCGGCGGGGCGGTGCCGCGCCAGGTGGGCCGTCGCGAGGCGGGCGGTGTACCCGGTCGCTCCCAGCAGGACGAGGTCGTAGGTGCGCTCAGCAGTCATGGGCGCAGCCTGGCAGGTATCCCTCGCGCGTGCCGGACGCCCCTAGGGCCTCGTCTCTCGCGACCATTCTGCTGCGTGTGCAGCTCGGAGTCACTAGGTTCTGGTCACGTGACGAAGACTGCTTCTCTCCTCCGGGTCTCGCTGGCCTACGCCGCGGCGCTCGCGATGGCTGTCCTGTGGCTCTGCTTCGGCCCCTCGAGCGGCCGGCTGTGGCTCGACGCGCTCATCGCCGACCTGCTCGCGACCTTGGTGATCTTCGGCTTCAGCCGGGTCTATCGGAACTCGAGCTTCTACGACGCCTACTGGAGCGTGGTGCCGCCGCTGCTGCTCTTCTACTGGTGGAGCCAGAGCGACGGGGTGGACGGGTGGCGCGCCGGGCTGGTGGCGCTCGTGGTGCTGCTCTGGGCAGTGCGACTGACCGCGAACTGGGCGTATGCGTGGCCGGGTCTGCACCACGAGGATTGGCGCTACCCGCTGCTCCGAGAGCGCGCAGGACGCTTCGACGTGCTCGCGGACCTGTTCGGGATCCACCTCATCCCGACGATCCAGGTCTTCCTCGGCTGCCTTCCGATGTATGTCGCGCTCACCCGCGCCGGACGCGACGTCGGGATCATCGACGTCGTCGCCGTCCTCGTCGGAGTCGGTGCGGTGGCGCTGGAGACGATCTCCGACCTGCAGATGCACCGGTTCGTCCGCGAGCGTCAGCCTGGTCAGGTGATGGACCGGGGGGTGTGGTCCTGGTCGAGGCACCCCAACTACTTCGGCGAGCTGATGTTCTGGTCCTCCCTGGCCCTGTTCGGCCTCGCGGCCGCTCCCGGCGACGCGTGGTGGCTCTTCGTCGGGGTGCTCGCGATGCTCGCGATGTTCCTCGGCGCCAGCATCCCGATGATGGAGGAGCGCAGCCTGCAACGACGTCCGCAGTACCAACAGGTCATCGCCCGCGTACCGATGCTGGTCCCGCGACCGCCCCGCCGGACACAGGTGTGAGTCGTCCCCGCGTCGTCGTCGCGGGCCTCGGGGACAGCGGGCTGCTGAGCGCGGTGCACCTGGCCCGCTCCTCCGCGATCGGGGACGTCGTCGGAATCTCGGCGAAGCAGTCGCTGCTCAGCGGACAGGAGCTCGGCACCCGGCTGGCCCGCCCTGAGGAATGGATCAGGGACTACTGGATCTCCTTCGACCGGTTCCGCGGCCTCGACCGGGTCGAGCGGGTCCACGGCACCCTGACCGGCTTGGACCTGGCTGGGCGTCTCGTGCTGGTGACCGACGCCGCAGGGCGGGTACGCACTGAGCCGTACGACGTGCTGGTGATCGCCACCGGCGTCACCAATGGCTTCTGGCGTCGAGCCGACCTGCAGTCGTCGGACGAGGTCGAGGCTGACCTCCGCGCAGCCCACGAACGGCTGGCCTCAGCCACCTCGATCGCCGTGGTCGGCGGCGGAGCGGCAGCGGTCAGCAGCGCCCTCAACAGCGCGCTCGCCTGGCCGGCGAGCCAGGTGCACCTCTACTTCCCGGGGCCGCGCGCCCTGCCCCAGCACCACCACCGTGTCTGGCGCCGGGTGCAGCGCCGCCTGGCTGTCGCCGGCGTGGAGCTGCACCCCGAACACCGCGCGATCGTGCCGGACGGCTTCGCGTGCGACGCCATCACTGACGAGCCGGTGGCTTTCAGCACCGGCCAGCGGCCCACGCAGTCCGACGCCGTGCTGTGGGCGATCGGGCGGGTACGTCCCAACACCGGCTGGCTGCCGACCGACCTCCTCGACGAGAACGGCTTTGTCACCGTTGACCCTGAGCTCCGGGTGGTCGGCGCTCCAGGCGTGTGGGCGATCGGCGACGTGGCTGCGACAGACCCCTTGCGCACCTCCGCCCGTAACCGGGCCGACAAGCTGCTCGCGCGCAACATTCTCGCGGTGCTGGCCGGACGGACCCCCCGGCCCTACCAACCGCCGAAGCGCCGCTGGGGTTCGGTGATGGGCGTGCAACCCGACGGCTTGGAGGTCTTCGCCGCCAATGGCCGCGCCTTCCGGTTCCCCGCCTGGACCATCAGCTCGGTCCTGCAACCGGTGATCGTGCGCCGCGGGATCTACCGCGGCGTTCGCAAGCTCTGACCGTCGCCCGGCAGTCCTAGGCTGCGCCTGCGCGGCTTGGGCGGCAACGCCTGGACCACGGGCTCCCCGTCGGAGACCACCCGTAGAGCCTGTCGCAGCGCCGTCAGCACGACATCTTCATCGAGGTCTCCGCACGACTGCTGGCCGTTACGGATCCGGACGATCTGACGGATGATCTCCAACCGGTCGTGAGCGAAGAGTCCTGCCACGGTGGCGGGGTGCACTCGGTCGAGGTGCAGCAGCTCGAGCAGACCTGCCAGCACGAGGTCGCGCTCGTCCTCGATCGGCTCTTCTTCGAGGGAACGGCGTCCGCCGACCCGAGCAGCGAGCGCGCCGGCGATCTTGTCGACCTGGTCGACGAAGCGCCGTACCAAGGTCTGCAACGCGAAGGCGACGAACGGGAGCGCCAGCATCTGGTGCGTCATCACGACCAGCTCGTCGCGTCGGGCAAACTTCCACAGCGGGTGCGCCGCGTTGAGCACCACCAGCTCCTCCTCGAGCCGCTCGAGGCGCTGCGGGCCGATCACGATCTCGGCATACAGCTCGACGCAGGGCCGGTGCGCGATGACGCGGACGAAGACCAGGCTGGAGCCCGCCGTGATCGGGATGTCCCCGTCATCGTCGTGCTTGAGATCGGGAAACATCGTCTCCATGGCGGCGTCCACCATGACCTGCAGGTTGGCAGCACTGGTCGGGATCCCCTCTAGCACGAGCTCGTCACGGCCGCTCGCGTCACTCCCGATCGGCGTGCTGACTGCCGGCGCCGCGGGGTCGATCTCGAGATCGTCGGCGTCCAGGAAGGCCGGGTGCGGGACGGCGTACACCGTGCGCAGGGTGGCCACGAGCACCACCGCTACCTCGTCAGCTCGGCGCCGCTCGCGAGTGACGACGAAGCTCTCCCGGCCTTCTTCGTCGCCGAGCTCATCCCATCCGAGGGCGAGCATGGCCGCTTCGCCGTCAACGCTCAGACGACAGCGCTCGGCCAAGGAATGGTTGCTCGCCGCTTCGACCTTGACTAGGTCGTCGCCGAACGCACACAGCTGCACGTAGGGCGCTGTGCCATCGGCCTCGTCGCCGACCGCGCCGCTGAACTCGACGAGCAATACGTCGTCGTCGCCCATCGCCGCGATGTGGTCTGCCAACCGGCTCCGGAAACCCACCCAAGCCGCCTCGATGACAGCCTCCAGATCAGTGCCTTCGCTCATCCTCACCCCTGCCTCTCGTCCCCTGCCCAGGTCACGTTAGGGGTGAGGGCCGACACTCGTTCCGACCTCGCGAGCCGAGCGCCGACCGCGGGTGATCAGGAACCCGAAGGCAGTGGCGAGCACGTACATCAGCACGGAGTAGACCGCGGCCGGGATGGCAACCTCGGTGCTGTCCAGGACGCTCAAGGCGATGGTCAGGGCGATCGTGGTGTTGTGGATGCCCACCTCCATCGAGCTGGCGATGGCTTGCGGCTCATCGAGTCGCATCACTCGCGCGCCGAGGTAACCCAGCGTGAGGCTGGCCAGACAGAAGATGCCGGTGACGAGACCGACCTGCTGGAGGTAGCCGCCGATGTTGTCGCGCTCCCCGAGCAGGGCGCCGACAGCAACGATCACGAGCACCACGATCGAGAAGATCCGCACCGGGCGGTCGGCCCTGGCCGCGAGCGCCGCTGATCGGCTCCGCACCACCATGCCTACAGCGACCGGCACGACGACGATCGCCATCACCTGCAGCACCTTGCCGACCTGTAGGCCCAGCTCGCCATTGGCGTCGAAGTAGTCGATCGCCAGGTTCGTGATCAGCGGGATCGTGAAGGCGGCGAGCACCGAGTTGATGGCTGTGAGCGAGACGTTCAGCGCGACGTCACCGTGGAAGAGGTGGCTGAACAGGTTGGCGGTGGTGCCACCCGGCGAGGCCGCCAACAGCATCACCCCGACGGCCAGGAGGGGGTCGAGGTCGAAGGCGACCACGAGCCCGAAGGCGATCACCGGTAGCACCAGGACCTGCAGGACCAACGCCACCGCGACCGCTCGCGGGGTGCGGGCCACGCGCCTGAAGTCGTCGACGGTCAAGGAGAGCCCGAGCCCGAACATGATGATCGCCAGTGCGATCGGCAGCCCGACGCTGATCAGAGCGGAGTCGTCCATCGCTTTCCTCCTCGATGCCCCGGCAGGTGAACGGGGTCATAGTCAAGCAGAGCGCCACCGGCGTGGGAGTAGGAGTCGCTCGCCGACCTGCGAGCGTGAGGAAGCGGGCCATCCCCACGGATGAGGAGCGCGCCTCGGCGCCCGTCGTAAGTTCGAGGCCGTGGCTTCCGGGGACGACGACACGCTGACCCTAGCCGGCTCGGTCTCCCTCGGGACAGGGGTGATGATCGGCGCCGGGATCTTCGCGCTGGTCGGCCAGGTCAGCGAGCTGGCCGGCACCCTGATGCCGCTGGCGTTCCTGGCCGGCGCCGTGATCGCGGGTCTCAGCGCCTACTCCTACGCGCGCTACTCCCACGCCAACCCGACCTCGGGCGGCATCGCGATGCTGCTCAAGGCGGCCTACGGCCCCGGAGTCGTCGCCGGGACGTTCTCGCTCTTCATGTACGTCTCGATGGTGGTCGCCCAGAGCCTGCTGGGGCGCACCTTCGGCACCTACGCGCTGCGTCCGTTCGGCCTCGAGGACTCAGCGCTCCTGGTGCCGGCGCTCGCCGTGACGGTGATCGCGCTCGCGGCCCTGATCAACCTGGTGGGCGTTGGCTTCGTGGAGGGCTCGGCGACGATCAGTGCGGGGTTCAAGATCATCGGGATCTCGGCGCTGGCC
>JBAVCA010000397.1:0-4265 GCA_049586475.1 Nocardioides sp. | reverse complement strand
GCCGCGGCCTGGGCGACGGCGTTCACCCCGAAGGGCAGCGACACCGCGCGCAGCGCGGCGGCGATCGACGCATGCGCCACGGCGTACCCGACCCGGAAGCCGGCCAGCCCGTAGGCCTTGGAGAAAGTGCGAAAGAGCACGACGTTGGGGTGGGCGCGATAGGTCGCAAGACCGTCGACAGCGTCGTCCATCGAGACAAACTCCACGTACGCCTCGTCGACCACGACCACCACGTGCGAGGGGACGGCGGCGATGAAGGCGTCGAGCTCGCTCTGGGTGACCGAGGGACCGGTCGGGTTGTTGGGCGTGCAGACCATCACGATCCTGGTCCGCTCGGTGATCGCGGCCGCCATTGCCGACAGGTCGTGACGCCCGTCGGCCAGCACCGGGACCTGCACCGAGACGGCGCCGGCAGCGGTCACCGCGATCGGGTAGGCCTCGAACGAGCGCCACGCGTAGACCACCTCGTCTCCGGGCTCACAGAACGCGGTGGGCAGCTGGTAGAGCAGCGCCACGCTCCCGGTCGCGACGGCCAGGTCTGACACCGGGACGCCCAACCACTCCGAGAGTGCCGCGTACAGCGCGGTACTGCCCATGTCCGGGTAGCGATTCATCACTGCGACCGCCGCAACGGCTGCCTCGACGACACCAGGGAGGGGCGGGTAGGGATTCTCGTTGCTGGAGAGCTTGTACGACGTCACGCCCGGCTGGACGGTCGGCGGTCTGCCGGCGACGTAGGCAGGGATCCGGGCGACGTTGGCCCGCGCCTGCGGAGCGGCCTGATCGGTCATGCCCTCAGGCTAGACCCGGCCGCGGGAGTGGCTGCGCCAGGGACGCAGGAGCGCAGTGACCACGAGGCCCACAACGACTCCGATGGTCGCGCCAGTGGCGTTGTCGATCACGTCGGTGACGTCGCACGCCCGGTCGATGCGAGCCAACCCGAGCTGGGTGGCCTCGATGCCCACCGAGTACGCCGCCAGCAGCACGAGCCCAGCAGGCACCGTGACCCAGGCTCCGCGCCACCGCGCCGCCGCGATGACCAGCAGCGCACCGGACGGCACGAACACCGCCGTGTTCAGCAGCCGCTGGCCGCCGGAGAAGATCCAGAAGCTGTCGGGGGCAGGGCCACCGATGTCCCACGAGCAGGCCCCGAGACGGTCCTCGGCGTAGACCACGCCGGGGGCACCGTCGGCCGGGAGGAGCGTGATCAACGCGATCACGACGAGGGACCAGAGCAACCCGACGAGCGCGAGCGAGGTGACCCAGCCGAGCCGACCCCTGAGGAGGGCGACCACCAGGACGCCCGCCCCCGCGGAGGCGACTGCGCCCAGGAGCATGACCTCCACCCCACCGATCGGAAACATCGCTGTGAGGCTATCCGGTGCCGCGAGGGTGGCCGCAGCCGACGGCGTCCAGGGCTCGGGTGGCGTCTCCTCACCGGCGATGCCCCCCTTCAATCCGGCACAGCACGCGCTCCGGCACCTCTGCGGACAGTCGCGGGTTCGAGCGCACGGCATGATGGAGCACATGCCGGTCGCCCCCGCCCCTGTCGCGACGGTGCTGCATGTCGAGCACTCCTCCACCGTCGGCCGCGCCGCTGCGGAGCTGCGTCGAGCCATCTTCGACGGCGAGATCGAGAGCGGCACGCCACTGCGCGAGCTGGCCCTCGCCGAGTCACTCGGAGTCTCCCGACCGACGGTGCGCGAAGCGCTTGCTGTCCTGGTCTCCGAAGGGCTCGCCACCCGCGAGCCCAACCGGGGTGTCAACGTCGCCACCCCGGAGGCGTCCTCGGTTCGCGACGTCTGCCGGGCACGCTTCGTCCTCGAAGGCGCAGGGGTCCTGCGCTGGGGCACCGCCGACCAGGTGGACCGCGACCACGTGCGTGCCTCGCTGCTCGACTACACAGACTCGATCGCGGCCGGCGCGTCGTACCAGGAGCTCAACGAGCGCCACCTGGCCTTCCACGTGTCGCTGGTGGGTCTGACCCAGAGCGCTCGGCTGGTCTCGATGGCCGAGCTCCTGGTGGTCGAGCTCAAGCTCGCCCTTGCCCAGGTCGATCGGCTGCGACGCAACGCCCACGACCTGGCCGAGGAGCACACCGAGCTCGTGAGACTGATGGAGGCCGGCGACCTGGAGGGTGCCCACGACTTCCTCCGAGCGCACCTCCAGGAGGCGGCCGACGCGATCCTGGCCGCGCTCCAGGTCAGCTGAGCCGCCGGAGGACTCGCCCCGGCTCCGTCCCGGGTCGCCCGGCCGGGTTGCTCAGTCTCCCGGTCGCCCAGTCGCCGGGGCCCTGCCACACTGACCCGCATGCGCATCATCCTGCGACTCCTGACCACCGCGCTCGGGGTGGCCGCGGCAGCTTGGCTGTTCGACGGCATTGCCTTCAAGGGCCCCAACCAGGGCCTGGACGAGATCCAGCACAACCTCGTGCCGCTCCTGATCGTGGCGGGGATCCTCGGGCTGGTCACGTCCATCGTCAAACCGGTGCTGACGTTCTTCTCGATCCCCCTGATCATCGTGAGTCTCGGGCTCTTCCTCCTCGTGATCAACGCCCTGATGTTGCTGCTGACCAGCTCGCTGGCCGACGCCCTTGACCTCGGCTTCCGGGTCTCGGGGTTCTGGACTGCTGTCGGCGGCTCCATTGTCGTCACCTTGGTGACCTGGGTCGTCGACAGCTTCGTCGACAACAAGTGACCTCCCCAGTGCCCTCCACCGAGGGTGCGAGAGTGCCGTCGGCCCTCCCGCTGCCACGCACCGGCGGCCACTATCGGATCGGCCTGGTCTGTCTGGGCAACATCTGCCGCTCCCCGGTTGCCGACGTGGTGCTCACCCAGCTGGTGGCCGACGCCGGACTGGCCGAGCGGGTCGAGGTCGCCAGCTGCGGCACCGCCGGGTGGCATGTCGGCAAGCCGATGGACGAGCGGTCGGCAGCCACCCTCGCCGATGCCGGCTACGACCCGACCCACCACGTGGCGCAGCAGTTCGATGCGACCTGGCCGGAGCACTACGACCTGCTCCTGGCGATGGACGAGCAGAACCTCGTCGACCTCGGCGGCCGCGACGAGCGGGTGGGGCTGCTGCGCGACACCGACCCCGAGGCTCCGACCGATCAGGACACCGCGGTGCCTGACCCGTACTACGGTGGGGCCAGCGGATTCGAGGAGGTGCTGGCGATGGTCGAGCGCAGCTGCGCTGTCCTGGTGACACTGCTCCCCGCCGCACTCGACGCTCAGCGCGATCTGTCGGACGACCCGGACGGCGCGCGATGACCCGTCAACCGACCCTCGCCCGGCGCGCCGAGATGCTCCTGGACTCCGCGGTGGTCGCCACCGCCCCGGTCGCCGGTGGCGACATCGCGACCGCAACCAAGCTCCGGCTGAGCAATGGCACGACCGCACTGATGAAGACCCTCACCGGAGCGCCCGCCGACTTCTTCACCACCGAGGCGGCCGGGTTGCGCTGGCTGGGCGAGGTCCCGGGCGGTGTCCGGGTGCCCGAGGTGCTGGCTGTCGACCATGACTGCCTGATCATCTCGTGGGTGGAGACCGGCCGTGGAAGCGGCGAGGACGCCGCCGACCTGGGCCGGCGCCTCGCTACCACCCACCTGGCCGGCGCCACGTCGTACGGCGGTGCGGCGACCGAGGGCGATGGCTACATCGGCCGGCTCCCCCTGCCCAACGCGAGCGCCCCGACGTGGGCCGAGTTCTATGCCACCCGCCGTCTCCTGCCCTACGCCAAGCTCGCTCGCGACCGTGGCGCTCTCACCAGCACGGAGTCCGCGACGATCGACGCGGTCGTCGGCCGGCTCTCTGCGATCCTGCCCGAGGAGCCTGCGTCCCGCCTGCACGGCGACCTGTGGAACGGCAACGTGCTGTGGGGCCAGGAAGGTCGCGTCACCCTCATCGACCCGGCGGCGTACGGCGGCCACCGGGAGGTCGACCTGGCCATGCTGGCGCTCTTCGGGCTGCCGCACCTGCCACGGATGACCGAGGCCTACGAGGAGGTGCATCCGCTCGCCGCGGGGTGGGAGGACCGGCTCGGTCTGCACCAGCTCTTCCCGCTGCTGGTGCACGCCTGCCTGTTCGGCGGTGGGTACGGCTCGAGGGCTGCCGCGACGGCCGCCCGCTACCTCTGAGGCCCTACCCGCGTTCCCAGAGAGTTTGGGTCGAGTCGGCGTGTTTAGGCGCCGACTCGGCGTACTCAATCGCCCACTCGGCGTGTTTAAGCGCCGACTCGACTTGTCTAGTCACCGAGTCGGCGTG
>JBAVCA010000396.1:0-3243 GCA_049586475.1 Nocardioides sp. | reverse complement strand
CCTCAGCGGTCCGGTCGAGCTCTGCGGTGCTCAACCCGGGGCGGGCGACGCCGCGCAGCATCTCCAGGGTGCGCCCGACGACCAGGCCGGCCACCCGCATGCCGTCGATCTGCTCCGGCGTCTTGAGCTGGATGCCTCGGTCGCGCCAACCCATCAAGACTCTGGGACGACGTCCAGGGCCGCGAAGATCCGTGCCGTGACCTCGTCGACCTCGCCCATGCCGTTGACCTCCACGAGCACGCCGCGAGAGCGGTAGAGCTCGATCAGGGGCTCGGTCTGGTCGGCGTAGACCTCTTGTCGACGACGGATGACGTCTTCGGTGTCGTCAGCGCGACCATCGGTCTCCGCGCGCTGGAGCAGGCGCTGCACGAGCTCCTCGGAGTCCACGGTCAGCACCACCGCGGCGTCGATCTTGTGACCGGTGAAGGCAACCATCCCGTCGAGCTCCTCGACCTGGGCGGTCGTGCGCGGGTAGCCGTCGAGCAGGAACCCGGGGACCGCGTCCGGCTCGTCGATGCGGTTGCGCACCATCTTGTTGGTGAGCTCGTCGGGGACGTACTCCCCCGCGTCCATGTACTTCTGGGCTTCCAGTCCCAACGGCGACCCCTGGCCGACATTGGCCCGGAAGATGTCGCCGGTCGAGATCGCCGGGATCCCGAAGTGCTGGGCGACATGCGTTGCCTGGGTGCCTTTGCCGGCCCCAGGGGGCCCCATCAGAATGAGACGCACGTCTACCTCAAGAATCCTTCGTAGTTGCGCTGCTGGAGCTGGCTCTCGATCTGCTTCACCGTGTCCAGCGCGACGCCGACCATGATGAGGATAGAGGTTCCGCCGAAGGGGAAGTTCTGGTTGGCGTCGATCAGCACGAGCGCGATCAGCGGGATCAGGGCGATCAAGCCCAGGTAGAGCGCACCGGGGAAGGTGATCCGGGACAACACGTAGGAGAGGTAGTCCTCGGTCGGCCGGCCCGCCCGGATCCCGGGGATGAAGCCGCCGTACTTCTTCATGTTGTCGGCCACCTCGTTGGGGTTGAAGGTGATCGAGACGTAGAAGTAGGTGAAGAAGATGATCAGGCCGAAGTACACAGCCATGTAGAGCGGCGAGTCTCCACCGACGAGGTAGCTGTTGAGGAAGTCGATCACCGGGTTCGTGCTCGTCTGGTTGAACTGCACTGCCATCGCGGGCAGGTAGAGCAACGAGGAGGCGAAGATGACCGGGATGATGCCCGCCTGGTTGACCTTCAGCGGGATGTAGGTCGAGCTGCCGCCGAACATCTTGCGGCCGACCATCCGTCGGGCGTACTGCACCGGGATCCGTCGCTGCGCCTGCTCGATGAAGATGACTGCGGCCACGATCACCAGACCGATGGCCAGGACGACGCCGAAGACCCACCAGCCCTGGGTACGACCGACGGCCCACAGGCCGGCCGGGAAGGTGGCGACGACCTGGGCGAAGATCAGGATCGACATGCCGTTGCCGACGCCGCGGTCGGTGATGAGCTCTCCGAGCCACATGATCACTGCGGTACCGGCAGTCATCGTGATGACCATCGTGATGAAGGTGGAGAGGTCGTTGCTGTGCAGCAGGTCCTGCGGGCAGTTCTGCAGCAGGTTGCCCGAGCGGGCCAGCGCCACGATGCCGGTCGCCTGCAGCAGCGCCAGACCGAGGGTCAGGTAGCGGGTGTACTGGGTGATCTTCGTCTGCCCCGCCTGGCCCTCCTTCTTCAGCGCCTCGAGCCGCGGGATGACCACGACGAGCAGCTGCAGGATGATGCTGGCGGTGATGTACGGCATGATCCCGAGCGCGAAGATCGTCAGCTGGAGGAGCGCGCCCCCCGAGAACAGGTTGATCAGGTTGTAGACGCCGTCCTGGTTGGCCGAGTCACTCAAGCAGGACTGGACGTTGGCGACGTTGACGCCGGGAGCGGGGATCTGAGAACCGGCCCGGAAGATGACGATGATCATCAGGACGAAGAGCAGCTTGCGCCGCAGGTCCGGGGTTCGGAAGGCGTTGACGAACGCGCTGAGCACGATTCCTCTTTCTCCAGCAGTTTCTGGCCCCGAGGCTGGCGATCCGCCGAGATGAGCACGGCAGACCTGTGGGACTCGGGAAGCCTAACAGGAGCCTGAGGACGTCACGGGCGCCCCTGCGGGCATCGAAGTTGATGCCTGCCGAGGCGCCCGATGACGTTTCAGGCCTGTCCCGAGGGACGCACGACTCGAGGTCGACATCCCCCGGGACGGGGTGGTTGAGCGATCAGGCGACGGTGACGGATCCGCCGGCAGCCTCGATCTTGTCCTTGGCACTGGTGGAGAACGCCTGAGCGGTCACCGACACCTTGACGCCGAGCTCGCCCTGGCCGAGGACCTTGACCGGGTGGCCCTTGCGCACGGCACCGCGCTCGACGAGTGCAGCGACATCGACGTCGCCGCCCTCGGGGAAGAGCTGGGTGAGGCGGTCGAGGTTGACGACCTGGAACTCGACCTTGAACGGGTTCTTGAAGCCCTTGAGCTTGGGCAGCCGCATGTGGATGGGCATCTGCCCACCCTCGAAGGCGACCGGAACCTGGTAACGAGCCTTGGTGCCCTTGGTACCACGGCCGGCGGTCTTGCCCTTGGAGCCCTCGCCACGACCCACACGGGTCTTGGCGGTCTTGGCTCCCTTTGCAGGGCGGAGGTTGTGAAGCTTGAGCGTCATGTCAGTTGACCTCCTCGAACGTCACGAGGTGACGAACGGTGTGGACCATGCCCCGGATCTCAGGGCGGTCCTCCTTGACGACCACGTCACCGATCCGCTTGAGCCCCAGCGAGCGAACCGTCTCGCGCTGGTTGGGCTTGCAACCGATGGTGGACCTGAACTGCTGGATCTTGAGCTGTGCCATCAGGACGACACCCCCGAGGTGGCCGCAGCAGCGGCCTTGACGCCCTCGGCCTGGGCACGCAGAAGCGCGGCCGGGGCGACGTCCTCGACGGGCAGGCCGCGACGCGCGGCGACGTCCTCGGGACGCTCGAGCATCCGAAGGGCCTCGACCGTCGCGTGGACGATGTTGATCTGGTTCGACGAACCCAGCGACTTGCTGAGCACGTCGTGGATGCCGGCGCACTCCAGCACCGCACGCACCGGACCACCGGCGATGACGCCAGTACCGGGCGAGGCGGGCCGCAGGAACACGACGCCTGCCGCCTTCTCCCCCTGAACCGGGTGAGGGATGGTGCCCTGGATGCGAGGGACGCTGAAGAATGC
>JBAVCA010000395.1:0-2595 GCA_049586475.1 Nocardioides sp. | reverse complement strand
CTGAGCCCTGCCGCCGCCCTCGCCCACGCCGCACGGGCGGCTGCAGTGACGGTGTCCCGCGCGGGGGCCGATCCGCCGACCCGCGCCGATCTCGGTAGAGGCTGAGGTTCGCCCTAGGGTGGGCGCCGTGCGCCTACGGATCGACCTCGCCTACGACGGGACCGATTTTCACGGTTGGGCGACCCAGCCGGGGCTCCGGACGGTCCAGGACAAGGTCGAGGCGGCGCTCGCGACGGCGCTGCGAGTCCCTCGGGTCACCGTGGTCTGTGCAGGTCGCACCGACGCCGGCGTCCACGCGCGGGGTCAGGTGGTGCACACCGACGTCGACGTCGTGCTCGTGCCGCGCGAGATGGAGCGGCTCGCGCGACGGCTCAGCGGGATCCTTCCCAGCGACGTGCACGTGCGTCGTGCCGGCGAAGCTCCTCCGGGCTTCGACGCCCGCTACAGCGCCCTGTGGCGGCGCTACGCCTACCGAGTGGCCGACAGTCCCCAGCTCGTCGATCCGCTGACCCGCGACCACGTGCTGGTCTGGTCTCGCGAGCTCGACCTGGACGCGATGAACGCCGCCTCGGCCGCGCTCCTCGGCCGCCACGACTTCGCCGCCTTCTGCCGACGGCGCCCTGGAGCCACCACGATTCGTACGCTCCTCGACCTCGAATGGAGCCGCGACGAGTGGGGCCTGGCCAGTGCGTCGGTGCGCGCGGACGCCTTCTGCCACTCCATGGTGCGGGCCCTGGTCGGCTGCCTGATCGCGATCGGCGAGGGCCGACGGCCGATCACCTGGGCTGAGGAGATCCTGGACGCCGGGGTCCGCGATCCGAGCGTCATCGTCGCCCACGCGCGCGGACTGACCCTGGAGCAGGTCGCCTACCCGCCCGACGAGGACCTGCTCGAGCGGGCCCTGGAGACCAGGACCAGGAGGGTCAGCCTTGACTGAGCAGATCGAGCCCGAGGACAGCCAGACCGAGGAGCTGGAGCACTACTTCTCCGCCGACCCCACGGTCGCATTCAAGCGCGCCCCGCTCAACGCCCACGTGTGGGGCCTCGACCTGGAGCTGACCAGCGGGTCGGGGGTCTTCGCGCAAGGACGGGTGGACGTCGGCACCGCGATCCTCTTCCGTGAGACCGATCCGCCGAGCACTGCGCGGCGGGTCCTCGACCTGGGCTGCGGCTACGGCATCATCGGCCTCGCCGTCGCGGCGTCGGTCCCTGAGGCCGTCGTCACCGGGGTCGACGTCAACGAGCGAGCGTTGCTGCTCGCCAATGAGAATGCCGCCGCTCTGGGAGTTGCCGAGCGCTACCTCGCCCTCACACCGGACGACGTGCCCGACGACGCGACGTACGACGAGATCTGGTCCAACCCGCCGATCCGGATCGGCAAGGCAGCTCTCCACGAGCTGTTGCTGCGCTGGTTGCCGCGACTGAGCCCCGAGGGCCGGGCGGTGCTGGTCGTCGGGAAGAACCTCGGCGCCGACTCGCTGACCCGCTGGCTGGGAGAGCAGGGCTGGCCGACGACTCGCATCGGAGGAGCCAAGGGGTTTCGGGTGCTCCAGACCCGTCGGGCACCGTAGGGATCCAGCGACGCCCAGCAGCACTGCCCATCGCGGCCAGCTGCTGGTGGACGACTACCGCGGTACGCCGCCTTCGGCGGGAGCGTCATCGGCCTGGCCCGAGGCGTCCTCGGTGATCTCGGCGTCGCCGACGTCGGTCACCAGGACCCCGGTCAACGGCGCGGAGTCGACACCCTGGAGCTCGGCGATCCGCATCCCGGAGATGCCCAGGTGGGAGTCGGCGGAGTAGCGGTAGGGCGCGAGGTTGGGCCCGGCGAAGTCGGCACCCTGCTCCTCGACGGCGGCAATCAGGCCCTCCCGGGTGAGGTCCTCGCCCGCGGCGACGAGTGCCTGCACGAACGTGTAGGCCTGGGACATGCCGTAGACCGTGAAGTTGCTGAGCTCGCCGTCCTGGCCGGAGGCCGCCCACACCTCGCGCCACAGCGTCGTCCACGGGTCCTCCGCGTCAGCGACCGTGGGGAGGTACTCCGTGGTGAGGACGCCGTCGAGCGCGCCGACGCCGTCGACAGCACCTTCGGAGAAGCTCGCCAGCAACGTGCCTACGAGCGCCGCGTCGGATCCGGCGTTGGAGTAGAACCACTGCGGGCGGTAGCCCTGACGCAGACCACCGAGCTGGGTCAGCGCGGTGTAGGCGGGGGTGTTGAAGCCGATCACCAGGTCGACCTTGTCGGCCTGAAGGGCTGCGAGCTGCGGTCCGACCTCGGTGTCGCCCCAGGTGTACCGCTGCACGCTGACGATCTGATCGTCGAGGAACTGGCGCACCCCCTTCTCCCCGTCGGCGCCGAAGTCGTCGTCCTGCAAGAACAGACCGACCTTGGTGTCGGGAAAGGTGTCGGCGACGTACTGGCCGATGATCTTCCCCTCGATCTCGTAGTCCGGCTGCCAACCGAAGGTGGTGGGGCGGTTGGCCACGTCATTGCCCCACTGCAGCGACCCCGAGGAAACGAGCAGGTCCGGGACGCCCTCGGCGTTGAGGTCATCGACGACCGCGCCGTGCGTGGGCGTGCCGAGGCCGCCGACCATC
>JBAVCA010000394.1:0-9811 GCA_049586475.1 Nocardioides sp. | reverse complement strand
TGGTGGTGTGGACCGCTGTCTTGCTCTGGCCTGGACCGGCCCCGCTGTGGCTGCTGGTCGTGCTCACCCAGGTCGTCGGGTTCGGTGGGCCGGCCTCCATGATCGGTTTCGACCTGGCTCGCACCTCCAACCCGGTCGAGCGACTCTCCAGTGCGACCGGCATCATCAACCAGGCTGGCTTCGCCGCTTCGTTGGTCCTGGTGGTGGTGATCGGCATCATTCTCGACTGGCGCACCCCGGGGGACAGCACGGCATACACCCCGGAGGCCTTTCGCTGGGCGATGAGCTCCCAGTACGTCCTGTGGGGGCTGGGACTGCTGCAGATCTGGCGCTACCGCAGCAAGGCCCGCGCGGTCATCGATCGTGTCCAGCTCGAGTCCGGTGAGGCCTTCTAGCCCTCAGCCGCGGTCAACCGCGGCGGACAGGACCAGCAGGACGACCACGTGAGCGGCGAAGACGCCCAGGGCGTTGCGGCCGATCGGGACGAGCACCCGACCCAGGGTCGTCGAGAGGGGCCGCCAACAGGCCACCACCAGCGCGCTGACGACGAGGCAGAACACGACGACCAGCGCCAGGCGAGGCCCCGGCAGGCCGGCACCACCGACAAGGGCGGGGTCCACGGCGCGACCGCTCACCCAGAGCCAGCCCACCACGCTGGCATAGGCCGTCACGGTGAAGGATGCGGCAGCCGTCCCCGCGCGGGTGCTGAGCCACGCAGAGATGGCGGCGCGATGATGGCCGACAACCAGCCCGTGGAGGAACAAGATCTGCCAGATGAGTGGTGGATAGGTATCGGCGAACTGGCTTGGCGTCCAACCCGGCTGCCACACCTGGCCGAGACCCCAGAGCCCCCAGGAGAGGACGAGTACGAGCCACCAGAGCCGCTGGCGGAGCAAGTGAACGACTAATGGAGCCAGCAGACCGAGAAGGATGAAGAGCCCCAAGATGCTGGTGGCCCACGGCCCCATCTCGAGGAACAGCAGGCGACGTGCGGCCGCCCAGGGGGTGGGGTAGTCGAGAAGATGGTCGGCATCCGGGAACAGGTTGCGCACGCCGCCGGATTCAGGGTCGCGCCAGGTCGTCAGCCGACCGACGTCGATTCCCGGCACGAGGCTCAGCGCATAGACACCCAGTGCCGACAGGATCGCAGTGGCGTAGAGAAGACCGGTCCGGCGCAGTGTGCGCACGGACGGCCCAGCGGCGATGGCGAAGCCCGACAGGACCACGAGTGCCTCAGCGACGGGGATGACGCCCAGCCCGGAGCGCACGAGGTCCAGGTGGCCGACGACGACCATGATGTGTCCCACCACCACCAACGCCAGGAGAGCACCTCGCGCCAGGTCGATTCGCGGATCGCGGGTCGGCGCGAGGCTGACCTCCCCATGCGACCAGGCGCGCCTGCGCCGGGCCAGCAAGGCGGTGAGGAAGAGTCCGCCGAGTGTGAAACCACTCAGCGCCAGCCCTCGGCTGGACTCCTCAGGCGTCACACCGGACGGCAGGTCGCTGCCTGGCTCCGGTACGAAGGTCTCGTCGCTTCCCCCAGGAGGGGTGGTTGCGGCAGCGCTCGGTGCGGTCTCCTCGACCGGATCGCTGGCTGGGTCACTGACCGGGCCGAGATCGACCGAGGAGTCGGCGAGGTCTCTACGAATGGCTGCCGCGATCCCCGGGTCGGCGGTGACCCGCCAGTCCACGGCACGGGTGTCGACCTCGGGCTCGATCCGATCGACCTCGAGCCAGCTGATCAGACCGATCAGCGGGTAGTCCGACAGGCTGCCGAAGACTTGGCGCCACCACGACCGCTTCAGCCTGAGCTCGGAGGCACCTTCGACGGCAGGGTTGTAGAGCGCCGAGGTCTGCACCAGCATCGGGCGGTCGTCGCTCGCAGCGAACCTGTCGTAGAACGGGCGGCGGCCGCCAACGGTCCCGTAGCCCCAGGTCTCGGCAAGCCGAGCGCCATATTCGCCCTTCGGCAGGACGTTGCTCTCGACACCCTGGTCCTGTCCGAATCGGTAGAGGGTCAGCCCCACCCAGTCGACGACGTCGTCTCCTGGGAAGTAGGGGCCGTAGGGATCGTCGCCGGGCGCAAGACGACCGTCGCCATCGGTGTCCAGGGGCTCGATGTCCACCCGGTCGGGCAGGCCGGTGTCGCCGTCAGCGCCCTGCTCCGCACGATAGGGATAACCGGACCCGTACACGGGTGACCAGACGGTCTCGACGTGGGGAGCTGTTGCGTCGAGGCCCTGAGCCAGCGTCCGGAAGGCGGCCTTGTAAGCGATCGCCTGTTGACCCCAGGGCTCCCATGACCCGTTCATCTCCGCTCCGAAGCGGGCGAGGAACCAGGTGCCCAGCTCGTCGTGGAGGCGGTCGAGGAGGTATCCGAGGTCCTCGGCATAGCCGCTGTCGAGGCCTTCCAGGGGGGTCCGCGGCTGCAGGTCCACCACCACCACCGCGCCCAGCGTCGCGATCGCTCGGACCTGACGCTCGAGGAACACCTGGTCCTCGTCGCTGATGGGGTAGTCGACCTGAAACGTGAAGGACGACGGGGAAGCTCCCAGTGCTTGCGCGTAGTCCTGAGGTACAGCTGTCTCGATGACCAGCTCCGGACCGAACCACGGCGCACCCGGCTGTGGCCGAGGCATCGTGTCGGACGCGGTGTCGGACGCGGTGTCGGAGGCGGCCGTGGAATGGGCCGGGAGCAATGCAGCGACCAGCAGGGCCGTCGAGCTGAGGATCGCAGCGACCCAGATGCTCCGCGCCACGCTCACCCTGGGGCGCGCAAGCACAGCAGGTCCCAGAGGTTGCGACCCTTCGCTCGTTCGTAGGAGAGGTCGTCGAGGGCTGCCGTCGCCAGCGCCAGGCCACGCCCCGACTCGGCCAGCGCGTCGGGCATCGTGACGCCACTGAGATCGAGCTCGGTCGGCAGGCCGTTGTCGCCGAGGTGTGCCATCAACGCTTCGTCGGTGACGCCGACGATGATCTCGAAACGCCGACCGTCCTGTCCTGGCACGTCCTCGTGGTCGACGGCGAAGGCGTGCTCGACCACGTTGCCGAGGACCTCGATCACCGACATCTCGAAGCGAGTGCGATCGCGGTCCGAGATATCGGATTGAGTGGCCCAGAGGTGCTCGAGCATCGCATGGACGAGCTCCATGATCTCGAGCGTCGCGGGCGCAGAGAGCTCGAGACGGGTCTCGAGCGTGGTCACGGTGCGCGCAAGCCCGGGCTCAGTCATCAAAAGCGCCGTCCACCGACTCGCGAGCTCGGAGCACCCGGTCGAGGTTCGTCAGCTCGAAGACGGTCATGACCGTCGGCGACACTCGAGCGATCCGCAGGTCGCCGCCAGCCTGGCGGGCAGACTTGAGACCACCGATGAGGGCGCCGAGACCGGAGGAGTCGAGGAACGTCGTCTCACCCAGGTCGACCACGATCTTCGAGGTCCCGTTGTCGACCAGGTCCGAGAGGATCTCTTTGAGACGACGCGCAGAGACCATGTTGAGGCGGCCCTCAGGGGTGACGACGCCGATTCCGTCTTCTCGGGTCTCGACGGCGAACTCGATCATGATTCTCCTTGAGGCGCAGGGATTGAGCAGGGCGGGACGTCGATGGGTACTTGGGCCTGGACGTCAGGCTCGAAGCCCGGATAGCGGGCTGCCTTGATGATGACGGAAAATATCAAGAGGTCGAAGACGACCCAGACCATGTTGAACAGGCTGCCGGGGATATTCGCTTGGCCGGCAGCCATCCGAACCGTCCCGATGACCAGCGCCGCCAGGAGCAGGCCAATTGCCCACAGCTGAGGGCGGATCAGGTGCCAGGCCGGGCCCGTGGCCTCCCGCTTGGTCTTGGGCGTGACGGCGAAGTCGAGGCTGCGCCCCAGGAACACGTTGCCGAAAGCGGTCGTGAAGGACTTGATCCAGACCGGGAAGAGCGCGAGGGAGTACTGCTGGCCACGCCAGGTCTTCCTGCCGTCCGCAACGATCACGAACAACAGCTGGTTGATGATGAGGAACGGGAGCAGCCTGAGGAAGAACTCGAAGCTCAGCGCATTGACCGGCAGGATCCCGAACATCAGATAGATCACCGGGGCACCGATGTAGACGAGGGCCGCGAAGCCGGACAGGTAGCTCCACATCGTCGAGAAGTACATGAGGCGTTGAGCGACGGAGAGACCCTTCTGGGTGAGGGGATTCTCCTTGAACAACACCTGCACCGTGCCTTGGGCCCAGCGAAGTCGCTGGGTCAGCATCGTCTGGAGGTCCTCCGGTGCGAGGCCGACTGCCAAGACTTCGTCGTGATATGCCGACCTCCACCCGAGTGCGTGCAGCCGCATGCAGGTCGCCATGTCCTCGGTGACCGAGATGGTGGCCATCGGCATGACAGCCTGGGCCTCGCTGCCGCGGTCGACATCCACGGCGTTGACGAGAGCCTGCACAGTTTCGACTGCGCCGAGCGGCGACCAGTCCCGGTGCGCCATCTGGTGCAGGATCTCCTCATCGAGCGTCGCGAGCGCCGCGTCCGAGGCGGAGCCGACTCCTTCGAGCTCGGCGATGACGGCCAGGTCGGACTGCAGCGCTTCCAGGTCGGCCGACACCAGGTCACGTCGAATGGCATCAACCCGCCTCTGGAATGTGTACGTGACGTCGAACAACGCAGCCCCGTGGACGAGCTCGCTGCGGGCGCTTCCGATTTCGACGAGGATCGCGTCGAGCGCAGCGCGCACTTCGGTCTCGTCCCGTCGCAGGCTGCGTTTGGCCGAGCGAAGCACCGCCCGCGAGGTCTTGAGCGCACGGTAGACGCCGACCTCGACCTCGCCGACGTAACCGGTCACACCGAGCTGCATCAGCGCCTCGCGTCGGATCACTGCATTGGACCCGCAGAAGAAGGCAGAGTTCCAGCCGTCCTTGCCCTGCTGGATCGGCCCGTAGAACAGTGGTGCCTGGCTGCCGAGCGGGTCGTCCGCGGTGACATTGCTGAAGTACTGCGGCGTCTGCACGAGGGCCATCGCCTCGTCCGCGAAGAAGCCCAGCGTGCGATCGAGGATCTCCGGCTTCGGGATCATGTCGGCGTCGAGGATGAGCAGAAACTCCCCCTCGGTGGCCAGCAGGGCGTTGTTCAGGTTGCCTGCCTTTGCGTGACGTGGCCTGCTGGCCCAGTCGGCGGAGCGGGTGATCCAGCCGATGCCCTCGGCCTCGGCGGCTGCCCGCATATCGGGTCGGTCCCCGTCGTCGAGGATCCAGGTCTCATGTGGATAGCTGATCGCCTTGGCGGCCCGAGCGGTAGCCATGACAAGCTCGATGGGCTCGTTGTAGGTAGCGATGAACACGTCCACGGTGAGCCCGGGGTCGGGGGGATCCGGAGCATCGCGCTCCTTGAGTCGCCACATGCCCAACCCGAAGAGCAACGAATCGATCAGGCTGTACGTCTCGGCGAGGATGAGCGGTACCGCGATCCACCAGGCGTCCCAGTTGACCGAGACGAGCCAGCGCCAGGCCACGTAGTTGAGGCCTAGGAGGGACGTCAGGATCACGACGACGCGGATCAGCAGGAGCCGGCGGCTCACTGAGCGGCCACCGCCTGTGGCGCACGGAACACCGCGACCGCGGTCACGTCGTCGAGGGCCGTCCGGTCTCGGGACAGACGTGCCACAAACGCCAGGGCAGAACTGGAATCGTCCGCCGCACGCAGGAGGGCGCCCACCTCGTGCCACCACTCGGTCGGGTCGTCGATCAGGTCGAGGAGCCCGTCGCTGAAGACCAGCATGCGGCTGCCGGGGTCGAGCGTGACCTGGTGTTCGTTCCAGTGGTCGTCGGGCAGGATCCCGAAGGGGAGGTCCTTGCTCTCGAGCCGCTCCTCACTCCCGTCGCCGTGGATCACAAGACAGAGGCCGGCGCCGGCGTCGACGTAGCGCGTGAATCCGTCCTCGAGGTCGATGGCCGCCTCGAACAGGGTCACGAACGACTCGGCACGCTCGAGGTCAGGCATCAAGCCGCGAGCGACCTGCGTAGCAGTGACGCCGAGGTCGACGCCTGCCGTGACCGCCGCGTGCGTACTGCGCAGCGCTGCCCGTACCCCAGCACCCACGAGGGCCGCACCGATGCCCTTGCCCATCACGTCGCCCAGTTCCAGGTGGACCACACCGTCGGTCTCGCCGAAGTCGTAGAAGTCGCCGCCGACGGCCAAGGCCGGAAGGCAGAGCCCGTCGATCTCCCACCCCCGCTCGCGCAGCGCGCGGGCAGGCAGCATGGAGGCCTGCACGTGGCCGGCCTGCGACATCTCCGTGGACGACACCAGCTCGGTCTCGGCCCAGGCCGCCATGTCTTGGAATGCGATGAGCAGGTCAGGGTCGAGCGTCCTCGACTCGCGATCGTAGATACAGAACGTGCCGACCACGTTGCCGATCGGGTCACGCAGCGGATGTCCGGTGTAGAAGCGGATGTCGCCGTGCTCGACGAGCGGGAGGTGACGAAATCGCTCGTCCTGCGCCGCGTCCTCGACCTCGAGCAGCTCGCCCTGGTCGGTCGTCCAGTCGCAGAAGGTGTCCTTGCGTGGCAGGCCTTCCACGTCGACGCCTTGGGAGCTGGCGAACCAGGCGCGGTCCTTGTCCAGGATCGTGATGGTCGCGATCGGTACCTTGAAGACGGTGCGAGCCAGCCGGGTGATTCGGTCGAAACGCTCGTCTCGCTGACCCTCGGACAGCTGGAGGCTCTCCACAGCCCGTTGGCGTCGCTCTTCGGCCTCGTCGTCGCGCTCCGGTGCTGGAGGGGAGGGCATTCGTGTCCTTCGGCATTCGGGCTGCGCTCGAGGGTGAGGCGCACAGGTGGATCTGGACAAGGTTCACACTCGCGCCGAGCTTGCGCAAGCAGGCAGTTGCTGCCGGCGGTGGCTGTGCGGTTGCCGAAGCAAGTTAGGTTGGTGCCGGGAAGTGAATCGAGGGGTGACAAGCATGATGACAGCGCACCGAGCTGTGGTCGTTGAGGACGACGACGACATCCGGGACCTGCTGGTCCACGTGTTGAAGCGAGCGGGACTGGAGGTGCTGACGGCCTCGGACGGAGCGACTGCGCTGGCCACGATACGCGAGTGTCAGCCTGACTTGGTGACTCTCGACTTGTCGCTACCGGACATGAACGGCACCGAGGTGTGCCGCGCGCTGCGCGAGTTCAGCGATGCCTACGTCGTGATGATCACCGGCCGCGACGCAGAGATCGACCGGCTGGTGGGCCTCGAGGTCGGCGCCGACGACTACATGTCCAAACCCTTCTCCACTCGCGAGGTGCTCGCCCGAGTAACAGCCTTGCTGCGTCGACCTCGACTCGGCGCCGTGGCCGGCGCGTCGGCCCCGGTCCCCGAGCCAGGCGCCTCCGCCGTGGAGACGGGCTCGCCACCGGGGGTCGAGCCGCAGCTTCCCGTCGACGCGGGCGGCGGGCTGGTGCTCGACCTCGAGCGCCGCGTCGCTGTCCTGAACGGCGACCGGGTGATGCTCACGCCGGTCGAGTTCGATCTGTTACGAGTGCTGGCATCACGCCCCGGCGCCGATTGGGAGCGTGGCAACCTGGTGCGGGAGCTGTGGGAAGGCGAATTCGTCGAGTCGGACTTCCTGGTGGACGTGCACATCGCCAACGTGCGCCGCAAGCTCCGCAAGTCGGGCAGCGTCCACAGCTGGATCCGCACAACCGAAGGCTCCCGCTACGCCTTCGACGTGGTCTGACGCCTCGGGCTCAGGCCCGCCAGCTGCCCTTCCGCAGTGCCTTCGCCTGTTGTCTTTCCAGTCGGCGCAGCTCGTCGCGCCTGATCTCCGCAGCGCTGGTGAGGATCCGGAGCAGGTGTGCGCCGGTCACGGCCATCACGATGAGGGGCCACGGGAAACCGGTCATGGCGCCGTCGGAGAGAGCGAGGTAGATCGCCCAGCAGATCAAGCTCGGCGCCAGGAAGCCGAAGACCGCGTTGCGGCGGCGTTCCTCCCAGGCCTCGACCGCGCGGGAACGCAGCTGGGCGCTGGTGGCAGCAACGATCGGGTCGGCAGTCCTGCGCGGGCTGGTCGCGGGCACCAGGTCGCTGATCAGGCCCGGCAGCTCGCCCAGCGTGCGCGCTGCCGCCGCGGCTCCCGCCCGCTGGTCGTGCTCCGATCGGTCCAGCCGACCGTCGGCGTAGGCAGCGGAGAGCACTCGCGCGGCGAGGTCACGATCGGCGTCCGAGGCGCGCAGTGCGGCGTGGGAACGGTCTCGCGGGTCGTGGGCAAAGGCAGCCCACAGGGCGGTCGAGCTGGTCAGGTCGTCGCCCGGCACGTCGCTCCTCCACCCTTCCGAGTCCTGGTCATGTTCTCTGGTCAATGATCTTGCCACTCGACGCCACTCGACGCCTCACGATGCCGCCTCGATGCGGACGACCTGCTGGACATCACGCGGGACGACAGTTAGCGTTCGGCAGAACTAGAACACGTTCCAGTTGATCCGCCCCGCGTGGGGCGTTGCTGGCGGGCCACGGAGGGGGAAGGATCGCGGACGTGACCACTCCTGCCGCGACGTCCCGCGTCGAGGCTGACATCCTCATCATCGGGGCCGGTCCTACTGGTCTCTACGCCGCCTACTACGCGGGCTTTCGCGGGCATCGGGTGGCGGTGGTCGACTCGCTGCCCGAGCTGGGCGGACAGATCACAGCGATGTACCCCGAGAAGCAGATCCTCGATGTCGCCGGGTTCCCGACCGTCAAGGGGCGCGACCTCGTCGAGGGCCTGGTCGCGCAGGCCGCGACCGCCGACCCTACGTACCTGCTCGACCGGACCGCGACCACCCTGACCAGCACCGACGACAACGTCGTGGTCGGACTCGACGACGGCACCGAGGTCCGTGCCGGAGCCGTGCTGATCACGGCAGGCATCGGGAAGTTCAGCCCGCGCCCGCTCCCCGCGCAGGGCGAGTGGCTGGGTCGCGGGCTGGAGTTCTTCGTGCCGAGCTTTGCGCCGTACGCCGGGAAAGACGTGGTCATCGTCGGTGGCGGCGACAGCGCCTTCGACTGGGCCGTCCATCTCGAACCCGTCGCCCGGTCGGTCACCCTCGTGCACCGCCGCGACGCCTTCCGTGCCCACGAGCGCACGGTGCAGCAGGTGCGCGACTCGTCGGTGCGGATCATCACCAAGGCCGAGGTGTCAGCCATCAACGGTCCCGCAGGGCCGGGCGACACCGATGGCAGCGTGGGGTCGGTCGAGGTCATGGTCGATGGCCAGGTCGAGACCTTGCCCTGCCAGGCCGTCGTGGCAGCGCTCGGCTTCATCGCCGACCTCGGCCCGATGCAGCAGTGGGGCATCGAGGTGCGCAAGCGACACATCGTCGTCAACCCCGCCATGCAGACGAGCCTGCCGCGGGTATTCGCAGCCGGCGACATCACCGAGTACGACGGGAAGGTGCGGCTGATCGCCGTCGGCTTCGGCGAGGCCGCCACGGCCGTCAACAACGCCACCGTCGCCCTCGACCCGAGCGCCAAGGTGTTCCCGGGTCACTCCTCCGAAAATTCCTAGAAAGGCATGCCATGAAGATCAAGGTCGACTTCGACCTCTGCGAGTCCAACGCCCTGTGCGAGGCGATGGCGCCAGAGGTCTTCGAGCTGGACGACGACGACTTCCTGGTGGTGAAGGCCGAGGAGACGACGCCGGAGACCCTCGCTGACGTGCGTCGTGCCGTGGCTGCCTGTCCACGCGCCGCGATCAAGCTGGAGGACTGACGGTGAGCGACACCCAGCTGGACGGCAAGGTCGCGATCGTCACCGGTGCCGGTGCTGGTCTCGGGCGAGCCGAGGCCGTGGCGCTGGCCAAGGC
>JBAVCA010000393.1:0-2780 GCA_049586475.1 Nocardioides sp. | reverse complement strand
CTCACCTACCGCGTCACCCGCGGACGCCGCCACGGACGCATGCCGATCACCACACCACACGGCCCCGCCGCAGAACCCGCCGCAGAACCTGATGCAGAGCCCTGACTACCACGCCCCGACACCCCGCTGACCCCAGCGGGGACGCCGGCATGTCCGAGAACGATTCGGGAGCCCACGCTGCCTAGTCGGCGGTTTCGCTGAGCGCTGCTCGTGCGCTGGCAGCGCCGCCTTCTCACTGATAGCTGACGAAGCGCACGTGCGGCCTGATGCGGAGGACGTCGGCCGGGCGCATCAGCCCGACGTCCTCGTCGTAGAAGAGCTTGAACCCCGGGTAGAACTTGTCGGCTCGCAGCACCGCACGGTAGGTGGCGACCTTCTCCGCGCGAGTGCCGAAGCCGTCGACGTGCTGGACCGTGGCCAGGCGCTGGCGCACGGCGACGCGGTCGATGCGCTCGATCATGCTCGTGCGGAACTGATGGAGCACGAACAGCTTCTGCGGCAGTCGCAGTCGGCGCTGGAGGTTCGCCAACCACAGCGAGACTTCATTGACCTCGGCGGCGTCGACCGAGCCGATCACCCGTCCGGGGACGTCGGTGCTCCGCATCCGCCACTCCGGGTCCAGCGCCAGGCCCACCCGCGGATCACGCAGCGCCCAGGTCCAGCGGCGAGCCACGTCGCCGAAGTGGGCCCGTCCCGGCTGGAGATCCAGCAGGAGCAGCGCGTCGTGTCGATGAGCCGCTCGCACGTAGCGCTCCACCTGGGCGCGAGGTATGTCGTGGTTGTAATCACCACCGGGGCCGGGGACCGCGTCGGCGATGGTGACGATCAGCTCGTAGACGACCTGGACCGGACGTCCCGGACGGGCGAAGGCCTGGGCCGCTCGGGTCAGTCGACCGATGACCTGGTCAGGAGCACCCTCTCCAAGCACCCCGAGCGCGCCGGAACCAGCGGTGCCGTAGTAGGCCACCAGCGTGCGGTTGGCGGCGAAGATCTCCCGCGCCGGTGCCGGCACCCGGACCGACTCGGGCGCCTCGATCCGCTCAGGCGGTGCGACGCCGCTGGAGGGGGCGCGGGGGCCCTGGCTCGCCACCGCGGGCGCTGGGTCCCCGTCGAGGACGCCGACGAACGCGGCCAGCACCAGCAGCAGCGCGACGCCTGCGATAGCTCCTGCCCCGATCCTGCGGGCAGCCCAGGTGTCAGGAGAAGTCACGACAAAGCGACCGCCGGCTCAACAGGTGACCGCGCCGTGCGCCGCGGACGTCACGGTTCGGGCGTACTTGCCGAGCACTCCCTTGGTGTACTTCGGTGGGCGCGGCGTCCAGCCCTCCTTTCGGGCCTCCCATTCCTCGGCCCACTCCTCCGCACTGCCGACCGGGTCGATCTCGAGGGAGCGATTGAGCACGTCCAGGGTGATCTGGTCGCCGTCACGCACGAAGGCGATCGGCCCGCCGTCGGCAGCCTCAGGGGCGAGGTGCCCCACGCACAGGCCGGTGGTGCCTCCGGAGAAGCGGCCATCGGTGAGCAGCAGGACGTCCTTGCCCAGACCCGCGCCCTTGATGGCGCCGGTGATGGCAAGCATCTCGCGCATCCCGGGGCCGCCCTTGGGGCCTTCATAGCGGATGACGACGACGTCGCCGGACGAGATGGCTCCCTCGGTCAGCGCGTCCATGGCGGCGCGCTCTCCGTCGAAGACCCGCGCGGTCCCGGTGAAGACCGACTCGTCGAAACCAGCCGTCTTCACCACCGCTCCTTCAGGGGCCAGGGAGCCCTTGAGGATGGTCAGCCCGCCCGTGCTGTGGATCGGGCGAGAGAGGGAGCGGATCACGTCGTCGTCGAGCGCCGGCGGGTTGAGCGCCTCGAGGTTCTCCGCCATCGTCCTGCCGGTCACGGTGAGACAGTCGCCGTGCATCAGACCGGCGTCGAGCAACGCCTTCATCACGACCGGGATGCCGCCGATCTTGTCGACGTCGTTCATCACGTAGCGCCCGAACGGCTTCAGGTCGGCGAGGTGCGGGACCTTGTCGCCGACGCGGTTGAAGTCGTCGAGGGTCAGGTCGACGTCGGCCTCGCGGGCAATCGCGAGGAGGTGCAGGACGGCATTGGTCGAGCCACCCAGCGCCATCACCACTGTGATCGCGTTCTCGAAGGCTTCCTTGGTCATGATCTGGCGAGCGGTGATGCCTTGGCGCAGCATCTCGACCACGGCCTCCCCCGAGCGGTGCGCGAACCCGTCACGACGCCGGTCGACCGCGGGCGGAGCAGCGGAGCCGGGCAGGCTCATCCCGATCGCTTCGCCGACGGCAGCCATCGTGTTGGCGGTGTACATGCCGCCGCAGGCACCTTCCCCGGGGCAGATCGCGCGCTCGATCCGGTCGACCTCCTCGCGGGTGATCTTGCCGGCCAGGCAGGCACCGACCGCCTCGAATGCGTCGATGATCGTGACGTCCTTGCCGTCGACCGAGCCCGGCATCGTGGACCCGGCGTAGAGGAAGACCGCGGCGAGGTCGAGGCGAGCGGCGGCCATCATCATGCCGGGCAGCGACTTGTCGCAGCCCGCGAGCAGCACCGATCCGTCCAGGCGCTCGGCCATCATCACCGTCTCGACCGAGTCGGCGATGACCTCACGGGAGACCAGCGAGAAGTGCATGCCCTCGTGACCCATGGAGATGCCGTCGGAGACCGAGATCGTGCCGAACTCCAGCGGGTAGCCGCCCGCGGCGTGGACGCCGTTCTTGACGGCCTTGGCCAGGCGGTCGAGGGAGAGGTTGCAGGGCGTGATC
>JBAVCA010000392.1:0-3069 GCA_049586475.1 Nocardioides sp. | reverse complement strand
CTCGTGGGACGAGCTCGTCCGACGACTCGTCGGCCGGGGCACCGAGACCGCGGAGCAGCGCGAGCGTCGACTGGCCACCGCTCGCGACGAGCTGGCCGCCGAGAGCGAGTTCGACGTGACCATCGTCAACCACGAAGTTCACGATGCTGCGGACGAGTTGGTAGCCTTGATGAACGACTCCGGTCATCCGGACGCTCCGCAGAGCCAGTGATCCGTCGGATTCAGCTCTGACCCACCCGATTCACCACCGATTCATCATCGAGAACCAGTGAGGCTGACGCGTGTCTGCGCCCAACATTGCCGCCGAAGGCGTGACCAACCCGTCGATCGACGACCTGCTCACCAAGACCGACAGCAAGTACAAGCTGGTCCTCTACAGTGCCAAGCGGGCTCGCCAGATCAACGCCTACTACTCCCAGCTCGGCGAGGGCCTGCTCGAGTACGTCGGACCGCTCGTCGACACCCATGTGCAGGAGAAGCCTCTCTCCATCGCCCTGCGCGAGATCAACGACGACAAGCTGACCTGTGAAGACGTCGACCCGGCCGAGCTTGCCGCCGAGGAAGCCGCTGCCAAGCAGGCCGCCCTCGACGCCGCGGCCAACGTCGGTCAGTAACTGATCAGAGTCGCGAGACCTTGAGTTGAGCAACGAGGCTGCCCCGAGCAGCTCTGTGAGCCGGACGGCCGGGACCCCTGTAGGGGCCCGGCCCTCGGTCGTCCTGGGGGTCTCCGGCGGGATCGCTGCCTACAAGGCCTGCGAGCTGCTGCGACGGCTGAGCGAGTCCGGCCACGACGTCACGGTGGTGCCGACCGCGGCGGCGCTCGAGTTCGTCGGCGCCCCGACCTGGTCGGCGCTCTCGGGAAAGGCCGTGAGCACCGAGGTCTGGACCTCGGTCCACGAGGTACCGCACGTGCGGATCGGGCAGGGTGCCGACCTCGTGGTCGTCGCGCCCGCTACCGCCGACCTGCTGGCCAAGGCCGCCCACGGACTGGCCGACGACCTGTTGACCAACACGCTGCTCACCGCGAGGTGCCCGGTGGTCTTCGCTCCCGCCATGCACACCGAGATGTGGGAGCACCCGGCCACGCAGGCCAACGTGGCCACCCTGCGCGCTCGTGGCGCCGTGGTGATCGAGCCTGCCGAAGGCCGACTGACCGGCGCCGACACCGGCAAGGGTCGGCTTCCTGACCCGAGCGAGCTCTTCGAGGTGTGCCTCGAGGTCCTGGCTCGCGGTGCCGGCGCGCTCGACCTGGCGGGGCGTCGGGTCGTCGTGTCGGCGGGCGGCACCCGGGAGTACCTCGACCCGGTGCGCTTCCTGGGCAACCGGTCCTCGGGGCTGCAGGGCTACGCCCTGGCGCGTGCTGCCGTTGCACGTGGCGCAGAGGTCACCCTCATCGCAGCCAACGTCGTCCTGCCCACGCCGGCCGGGGTCACCCTCGTCGCGGTGGAGACCACCGCCGAGCTGCACCGCGAGGTGGTCGCCGCAGCAGCGAGTGCCCAGGCGGTCGTGATGGCTGCCGCTCCGGCGGACTTCCGTCCCACCGAACGCAGCGAGGCCAAGATCAAGAAGGCGGCTGACGGGTCGACGCCACCCATCACGCTGAGGCAGAACGACGACATCCTGCACGAGATCTCCCACCACCGTCGGGTCGCTGGCGCTGTGATCGTCGGGTTCGCTGCCGAGACCGGGGACACCTCCGGCTCGGTTCTCGACCTGGCCCGAGCCAAGCTGACCCGCAAGGGGTGCGACCTGCTGGTCGTCAACGACGTGAGCGGGGGTGCTGTCTTCGGTAGTCCCGACAACGAGGCGATCATCCTGGGCGCTGACGGCGAGCAGATCGACGTACCTCTGGGGAGCAAGGATGCGCTGGCCCATGTGATCTGGGACGAAGTCGCGCGTCGCTGGAGCTGAAACGGTGTGTGGATTCGCCGACTGAGACGTCCATCTTGCATGCTGGGACTTGCCTAGACTGAAGGCTGCCCGATCGACCCGGGGCAGCAGAACCCGAACCAAGAGACCCTCGAGAGCGAGTACGACTGTGGCTGGACGCCCCTTCACCTCGGAGTCCGTGACTGAAGGTCATCCGGACAAGATCGCCGACCGGATCAGCGACACGATCCTCGACTACCTGATGGAGCACGACTCCGACAAGCAGAACTTGCGCGTCGCCGTCGAGACCTTGCTGACGACCGGTCTCGTCGTCGTCGCCGGCGAGGTACGCACCAACGCCTACGCTCCGATGGCCGACCTCGTACGCGCCGCGATCCTCGACATCGGCTACGACTCCTCCGAGAAGGGCTTCGACGGCACCACCTGCGGCGTCCAGGTCGCGATCGGTGGCCAGTCGGCCGACATCGCTCAGGGCGTGGACCAGGGCATCGAGTCGCGCGTCGGTGCCTCCGAGGACGAGCTCGACGCCCGGGGTGCCGGCGACCAGGGCTTGATGTTCGGCTACGCCTGCGACGACACCGACGTGCTGATGCCCCTGCCGATCGTGATGGCCCAGCGCCTCGCGGAGAGGCTCACCGAGGTGCGCAAGAACGGCACGATGGACAACCTGCGGCCCGACGGCAAGACCCAGGTCACCATCGAGTACGACGAGAACGACGTGCCGGTGCGGGTCGACACCGTGGTGCTGTCCACCCAGCACTCCGAGGAGACCGACCTCACCAAGCTCGAGGCCGAGATCAAGCAGAACGTCATCGACCCGGTGCTGGCCACCTTCAAGCTGCCCTCCGAGGGCTACCGACTGTTGGTGAACCCGACCGGACGCTTCGTCGTCGGCGGCCCGATGGGCGACGCGGGCCTGACCGGGCGCAAGATCATCGTCGACACCTACGGCGGCATGGCCCGCCACGGGGGCGGTGCCTTCAGCGGCAAGGACCCCTCCAAGGTCGACCGCTCCGCGGCCTACGCCATGCGCTGGGTCGCCAAGAACGTCGTCGCTGCGGGTCTGGCCACGCGCTGCGAGGTGCAGGTGGCGTACGCCATCGGCATGGCAGCGCCCGTCGGGCTGTACGTCGAGTGCTTCGACACCGAGACCGTGCCCCCCGACGTGGTGACCAAGGC
>JBAVCA010000391.1:0-2788 GCA_049586475.1 Nocardioides sp. | reverse complement strand
CCTGAGCATCGCTGGCGCCGTGCTCTCGCTGCACCGCGGCTCCGACACCGACGACGCCGGCTGACTGCGCCTTCACCGAGGCGGGCACTGAGCGCCGCGGGCGCATAACCACCCCCGGCGCGGCTCGTTGATCGGGCGTGGCTCTCCGATCGCTCGCCCCCGTCGCTCTCGCCCTCGCGCTAGGAGCCGGTGCGCTTGTCCCGGCGGTTGCCGGTGACGCGCCGACCATTCTCCCGTCCGGGGTCGGCGCCGCCCTCCCTCGCGTACCTATCGCCCAGGCGCGCGACGTCACGCCGCTGAGGAGCAGCGGCGAGACGATGCCCCGGACGGTCCCGTGGGGTGAGGGGACCCAAGACCTACCGGGCACCTCCGCGACCTCTCTGGGCGTCGAGGAGTTCCTGACCCGCACCAGCACCCGCGCGTTCGTCGTCCTGCGCCGCGGCAAGCTCGTCTACGAGTGGTACGGCGACGGCATCGACCCCGACACCAAGCTGGCTTCCTGGTCGGTGGCCAAGTCGCTGGTCTCGCTGCTGACCGACCAGGCGGTCAGCGAGGGCAGGCTCCGGTTCGACACCCTGCTGGTCGATGTCCTGCCCGAGCTGCGGGTGCAGTCCCCGCTGGACGGCGACGCGGCGTACAACCGGGTCACCGTTCGCAACCTGCTGGACATGACCAGCGGGATCGAGTCGCCCGAGGGATACACCCTCCTCGACGACCCGACCGTGCTCCAGGAGCACCCCGAGCTGCTGGTCACCAGCCTCACTGGCACCTACCCGCTGTTCGTGACCCCGGACATGGAGAGCTTCGTCATGACGCACCGGAGGATGCTGTTCGAGCCGGGCACGCAGGGCGAGTACATCTCCCTGAACAGTCAGCTGCTCGCGATGATGCTGGAGGCAACGTACGGCCAAGACCTCGTCACGCTGTTCCGTACGCGTCTGTGGGAGCCGGCCGGCGCGCAGTATCCGGCCACGTGGAACCTCGACCGAGACGGCGGCACCGCCAAGGGGTTCTGCTGTCTCAACGCTGCCGGGCGCGACTTCGCTCGCCTCGGGCAGCTCGTGCTCGACGCAGGCACGCCGCGCTCTCCCGTCGCCAGGGCTTGGAAGGAGCGGCTCCTACGACCGCGCGAGATCCGCCTTTACGGCGGTGAGTGGCCCTACTCCACCAACTTCTGGCACACCCCCGCCGACATCCCGCGCGGCACTCAGCGCCTCGACGACGCGAGCGCCATCGGCATCTTCGGCCAGTTCGTCTACGTCAATGATCGCACCGACACCGTGATCGCCAAGCTGAGCGACTACGGCATCGAGCAGGACGAGGAGCTGACGTTCGAGGCGATGCGCCACATCGCCACGTCTTTTCCGGCTGCTCCACAGACCGTGTCGCTCCAGGTAACGGCGCCGGACCGGGTGCGCCTCGGGCGACCGGCCGAGGTACGCGTCGTAGCGCTGGGCGAGGGCCGCACCCAGCCCCGTGGGCTGGTGCGTCTGCGCGTGGGCGACCAGATCCACCGCGCGAAGCTCGTCCGGGGTCGGGCACAAATCCTCTTCACCCCCCGACACCTGGGGCCCCGCACCCTCGATGTCCGCTACCGCCCCGAGGTCGGGTTCAAACGTGCGCGCGCGATCGGACGCACCGTCGTCAAGCAATGATCGGGCGCAGTGCTGACGGACTCGACACGAGGTGACGGACCGTGCCTGCATCCGCGAGACGGCGGAGGGCGAGCCGAACCCCGTGACCGGTCCAGACCCCGCTAACGTCCGGGGGTGGCCAGTCCCCGACGATCCGGTCCTCGACGATCCGGTGCTCGCCAGCGCAGCGGGTCCCCCCGCCGGGGCGGGACGCGGCAGCTACCTCGGCCGTTGCCGGTCGCCGGGCCGGGTGAGCGGCTCTGGGTGCTCGATGTCCCCTACGGACAGCAGGTCGACGGCGCTTCCTGGCATCCCGTGGTCAGGACCCACCTGCACGTTGGGGGCGCCCTCCCTGCGCACCTCGTGCCCTACGCCCCTGGCCCGCACACGCTCGGCCGGTTCATCGAGAACGGTCTCAACCCCGGCTGGGTAGCGCCCGGACCCGGGCCGACAGCCGAGCTGGAGCCCCGGAGGAATCAGTTCGAGGCGGCTGATGCGATCGCGGCGCGTGCGGCGGCGGGCGGTCGGCAGTTCTTGCTGGCCGACGAGCCGGGCGTGGGCAAGACGATCGCTGCGGTCCTCGGAGCGACGGCCGTAGGGGACCTTAGAGCTGCTCGCCGGGTGCTCGTCGTCGCCGACCGACCCGCTGCGATCACGATCGGCCACTGGTGCCGCACCATCACCGCGCTGGGCGACGGAGGTCTGGAATGGGTCGTGATCACGTGGGACCGCCTGAAGAAGGTCAAGGACCACACCTGGGACGTGATCATCGCCGACGAGGCTCATGCGCTACGACGCACGGCGACAAAGCGCTGGAAGCTCTGGGCCCGGGTCTCAGGACATGGGAGGCCGCACGACAAGGCTCCCTTCGTGATCTCGGTGACCGCGACGCCGGGACACACCCCCCTCGAGCTGGCGTACCTCGCTCCGGCCTACGCGCAGGTGCTCGGTGAGCCGATGCAGGCATGGACCTCTGCCACGCAGCCCGGGCAGGCGTTCGCCAGCGCACTGGAGCGCCACGGCGTCGGCGTGGAGCACGGTCGCTATGGCGCGACGTGGACCACCGACCCAGCCCGGCGCGCTGCGGACCTCAAGCTGGTACGCGGCTGGCTCGACGAGGAGCGACCGGCGGCCATGCTGCACCGCGCCGCGGG
>JBAVCA010000390.1:0-2754 GCA_049586475.1 Nocardioides sp. | reverse complement strand
CAGCCGCGGAGACGGCTGCGGCGACTGAGGGTCCGACCCGGGGGTCGAACGGCGAGGGGATGACGAACTCCTCCGTGAGGTCCTCACCGACGAGCTCGGCCAACGCGGTGGCTGCGGCCAGCTTCATGCCCTCGGTGATCGAGGTGGCGCCGACATCGAAGGCACCACGGAAGATGCCGGGGAAGGCCAGCACGTTGTTGATCTGGTTGGGAAAATCCGAGCGGCCAGTGGCCACGACGCGGGCATAGCGGCGCGCCACGTCGGGATGAACCTCGGGAGTTGGGTTGGCCATCGCGAAGATGATCGCGTCAGGAGCCATCCGCGCGACGTCCTCCTCGGCGACGCTGCCCCCCGAGAGTCCGAGGTAGGCATCCGCGCCGTCGAGGATGTCGGCCAGCGTTCCGGTGCGCCCGGTGAGGTCAGCGGTCATCTCGGCCAAGGCCTTCTTGACCGGCGTCAGGTCGCTCCGTCCGGAGTGGATGACGCCCTGACGGTCGACCACGGCGAGGTCGGTGATGCCGGCCTCGAGAAGGATCTTGGCCACCGCCACCCCGGCCGCGCCGGCACCGGAGATCACGACGCGGGTGCTTTCGGGGTTGCGCCCGGTCAGGCGCAGGGCGTTGGTCAGGGCTGCCAAGGCCACGACCGCCGTGCCGTGCTGGTCATCGTGGAAGACCGGGATGTCGAGCAGCTCCTTGAGCCGGTCTTCGATCTCGAAGCAGCGCGGCGCCGAGATGTCCTCGAGGTTGATGCCGCCGAAGCTGGGGGCCAGCCGGACGACCGTCTCGATGATCTCTTCGGTGTCCGTGGTGGCCAGGCAGATCGGGACGGCATCGACGCCACCGAACTGCTTGAACAGCACTGCCTTCCCCTCCATCACCGGCATCGCAGCGGCGGGGCCGATGTCGCCCAGCCCGAGCACCGCCGTGCCGTCACTGACGACCGCCACGACGTTAGGCACCCATGTGTAGTGCTGAGTCATGCTCGGATCTGCAGCGATGGCCTCACAGACCAAGGCCACGCCGGGGGTGTAGGCAAGCGACAGCTCCGCGGGTCCGGACAGGGCGACGGTGGACACCGTCTCCAGCTTGCCGCCGACGTGCAGGTCGAAGACCGGGTCGCCGGCGCGCGGGTGAGAAGTCTTGAGGATCGCCACGATCGGCGATCCTTGCACAGTCGAAACGACCCCGAATCGTCGTCTCACAACCTCCGTGGCCGGGGCCACACCCGAGCCACCGCGGTCCCCCACACGGCCGAGTCGGGCACCGCCCCCCGGTGCCGCGAGTCGGTGCCGACCTCGGCGTTGTCGCTCAGCAACCACCAACCCGTCGGACGCCGCCCATCGGCTCGCTTGACCGCGATCGTGCCGTCAGCGAAGCGGGCGACGACCACGTCGTCCGGTCGAGGGCGCCGACGGTAGGAGATCAGCAGCCGGTCCCCCGGGCGCAGCGTCGGGAGCATGGAGCTCCCACGCACGATCGCCCAGCCGAACCTCCCGTCTGGAGGGGTGATCTGGGCATCCGGCACGCGGAGTAGTGTCGCAACCATCGCTGGCCATCACCAGTCATCGCCGGTGATGCATCCAGACATCCCACGACGAGAGGACACGCATGTTCGCGCGAATGTTCGCCCCCAAGCTCGAGGTCCAGGCCCACTGCGACCTCCCCTGCGGCGTGTACGACCCGGCCCAGGCCCGCATCGAGGCGGAGTCGATCAAGGGCATCATCGCCAAGGTCGCCGACAACGATGACGCCGACTTCCGGGTGCGCGCCCTGATCATCAAGGAGCAGCGCGCCGAGATGGTCAAGCACCACCTTTGGGTGCTGTGGACCGACTACTTCAAGCCGCCGCACTTCGAGAAGTACCCCCAGCTGCACGTGCTCGTCAACGAGGCGACCAAGCTGGCCGGCGCCTCGGGTGCCAAGGGTTCGCTGGATGCCGACGTGGCCGACCAGCTGCTCGCCAAGATCGACGAGATCGCCGAGATCTTCTGGGAGACCAAGAAGGCCTGATCGCCGACGCAGGCCCTCTGACCTGCAACGGAGCTACTTAGACGCCGCCTCAGTCCGCACAGAGTCCGCAAGGGCCGCGGGACTGAGAGCGGCGTCTAGTACGTTCCGCGTCCTGTCCTCATCCCCTGGGAACATATGCGCGTAGGTCCGCAGGGTGATGACCGCCGAGGCGTGACCTAGGAATGTCTGCACCTGCTTGACCGACGCGCCACCGGAGATCAAGGCCGACGCCGCGAAGTGCCGCAGATCATGGGTCGTCGCGCTGACCTTGGCCGCGCTCGCCGCGTCACTCCACAGCCGCTTCCAGCGCCGGTATTCGAGTGGCTCGGAGAACTCGTTGACGAACAGGGCGTCGTCGGTGCCGGGGAACTCCGTCAGATGGGCTGCGAGCGCTTCCATCACGACCTTTCCGACAGGCACCTTCCGTCGTGAAGACTGCGACTTCAACGGCGCGATCTCGCCGGACTGCAGTCGCTGACGCTCGACGCGGATCTCGCGTCGCAGATAGTCGACGTCATGCACACGCAGACCTAATAACTCCCCGATCCGGAGACCAGACCCCGCTAGCACTAGCGGGATAACCCGCCAGCGCTCGTCAAGTATCTCCCGCACCTCCTCGATCGCTTCTAGGGTCGGAGGTACGACCTCTCTCCCGGCGCTCCTGGGAAGAGTGATCCGGAGACACGGCGACGACGGGATGATCCGGTCCTCCGCGGCGGCATCGAACACCCGTGAGGCCACT
>JBAVCA010000389.1:0-3728 GCA_049586475.1 Nocardioides sp. | reverse complement strand
CCAGCTCGACGTGCCCGTCCGCCGCGGCCCGCGCCACTTCCTGGCCCACGTGACGCCCGAAGAGGTCGCGCAGGTGCTCTCGCTCGCGCAACCCGGTCACCATCGAGTTGAAGCCCGACTGGAGCTGGCCGAGCTCGGTCCCGTCGTAGACCGGCACCGTCCGGTCCAGGTCTCCCCGTTCGACCGCCAGCAGGGCGTCACGTACCGAGACCACCGGCGCCACGACCGATCGGGCGTTGAGCACCGTGATGAAGAGGCCGAACAACAGCACCACGCCCCCGAGCACCAGGACGATCACGGCGAGCCTGGTCAGAGAGGTCTGGTCGCCGACGAGTGCCATCACGGCCGAGATCATCAAGCCCAGCAGCGGGAGGGCGGTCCCGAGCCCCCAGAAGATCACCATCCGGTCGCCCACCCCGACGCCGCGGGGGCGCGAGGTGATGGGCGCCTGCGCCAGAGCGCGGGCCGCCATCGGACGCAGGGTCCACTGGGCGAGCAGGTAGGCGACGGCGCTCACGACGAACCCGGCGATCCCCACGGTGAGCAGCGTGGCGACCGCGCGGGCAGGCTGCAGGGCAAGGGCCAGGACCGTGAAGACGATCGTGGCGCCCGCCCAGAGGGTCGCCTGCATCTGAGTCAGGCGCAGCGGAGCGCGCAGGGTGCTCGAGCGGTCGGCCTCGGTCGGAGTGCGCTCACGGAGCACCCAGCGCAGCGCCCGCAGCGTGGTGGCGGTGCCGACACTGGCACCCACGATCACAGCGACCAGGACGTAGACCGGGACCGCGATGGCCAGCGACAGCGTGGTCGCACCGGTGGGCGCCGGTGCGGGGACCGCGAAGGCCGAGATGAGGAACACCACGCCGGCACCGATCACGTTGGTGGTGATGAGCAGGCACGTCAGCACGACCTGCACGCGCAGGCGCAGCACTCGCGGGTTCTGGTCTGCGGATCCGAGCAGGACCGAGTCGAACGTCGTACGTCGTCTTGATCGTTCACTCGTCGGATGCGCGGAGTCCACTGCAGAAGGTTACCGACGTCGGCCTCGGGCGACTGTCGGACGAGCCGCAAGGCCGCTGAGAGTGTGGCTGCACGTACCGAATGGCGACGTTGCTTCACAGCTATTGAGGGGTACGCCGCATACTGTTCAGACGCCCCCAACGACCTGGGGTGAGACGAGCACGAGGGAGGTGGACCCATGGCCTCCTTCACCATGCCCGCACGCAGTGAGTACGTCAGTCGTCCAGCGGGCGTCGCTGAGCCGTCGCCGGCAGCACCCAGCACCAAGAACCCTGAGCCGAGCAAGACCCGTACTCGCTCGGAGTACCGACCCGACATCGACGGCATCCGGGGCGCGGCGGCGATCATGGTCATGGGCTTCCACGCCCACGTGCCGGGCTTCGAGGGCGCCTACATCGGACTGGACCTCTTCTTCGTCGTCTCCGGCTACGTGATCACCGGCCTGCTGATGTACGAGTTCCAGCGCACTGGCGGCATCAAGTGGGGCGCCTTCTATGCGCGCCGTGCCCGCCGACTCATCCCGGCCAAGGCGACGATGCTGATCGGGGTCCTGGTCCTCAGCTACCTGGTGGCCACCCCGACCGGCTCACAGCAGCAAACGGCCAAGTCAGCCGCGGCCGCGGCCGGCTTCGTGTCCAACTTCTTCTTCTGGCAGCAGGACGACGTCGACTACTTCGGCCTCGAGCCCGGTACGGGCGTGCTGCTGCACACCTGGTCGCTCTCGGTCGAGGAGCAGTTCTACCTCGCCCTTCCGCTGGCGATCTTCCTCGCCTGGCTGCTCGCCCGGGTGCTACGGATGCCCACGGTCGGCGCGCTGCTGATGACCAGCCTCGCTCTGGCGGGAGCCTCGCTGTGGTTGGCGATCAGCTGGGCGGGCAGCAACCCCGATGCCGCCTACTACCTGCCGATCACCCGCGCCTTCGAGTTCCTGCTCGGGGTCGCCCTGGCACTCGCCGTTCGCAAGGTTCGTCTCGCCGAGGACCTGCGTGAGGTGATGGGCCTGGCCGGAGCCGCGATCATCGCTTTCGTGCTGTGGAAGCCGATGCCGGTCGACGGTTATCCGTCGTACTGGGCGCTGCTGCCCTGCATCGCGGCCGCGCTGCTGGTGTGGGCCGGTGTCGGCGGCCCCACGGCCATCACCCGGTTCCTCTCGACTCGCTTCCTGGTCGGCCTCGGCCTCGTCTCCTACGGCTGGTACCTGTGGCACTGGCCGCTGCTGGTGCTCGGCGAGTCGCTCAACCTGGCGCCGCCGCCGCTGTGGGCCCGCGTGGGGCTGGTGCTCCTGGGGCTGTTCATCGCCTACCTGAGCTACCGCTTCGTCGAGGGTCTCTTCTACAAGCGCTCCGGCACCGTGGCGAAGTCGAAGACTTGGGGCTCGCGCCGAGTCATCATCAGCGGTGTCGTGGCGATGTCGACCGTGGCCTCGCTGTCGACCGGGGCCCTCGCCCTGGCCAACGACCAGGCCAGCACCCCTCAGTGGGAGGCGGTCTCCGCACAGCTCAACGACGTGCCAGAGCTTCCCTCGGAGTGCTTGGGCGAGAACGCCTTCATCCCCGACATGGCCAACCGCTGCGACTTGGTGCCCTACGACCCGCAACGGCCCACGGTGGTGCTGTGGGGCGACTCCCACGCCTGGATGCTGATCCCCGGCATCGAGGAGGCCGTCGAGGGCAAGGACGTCAACCTCGTCGCCTACGTCATGGGAGCGTGCCCTCCGCTGCTGGCGCCCACGGGTGTGCGGAGCGCGTGCGCGCGCAGCAACGAGCTCGCGCTCAACTTCGTCACCAAGCACACCGGGCGCAAGAAGCCGCCGCTGCGGATCATCCTCAGCGCCAGCTGGCCGACCTACCGCAACGCCGTCGACACCGTCGCGCTCGGCGAGCGCGTCGATGCGGGCACCGACGACTACATCCGCCGGATCTCCGAGCTGGCCGACGAAGGCACCCCCAGGTTGTTCGACGAGCTCGCGCTGGTCAACGCCGACATCGACGTCGTCGGGCCGACCCCCTTCGTGCCGCGCAACGCGCCGCTCTGCGAGGCCCGACCACGTCCGTTCTCGTGCAACGTCGACCGGGACCTCGCGATCGAGGGCGAGGCCGAGACGCTCCGCTGGTTGCGGGACCAGATGAGCGACTTCACCGAGGACTCGCGCTTCATCGACATCACGAAGTCGCTCTGTGATGACGACACCTGTTACGCCCAGGCCAACGGGGTCGTCAACTTCTTCGATGACAACCACATCAGCGCGGCGCTGTCGCGTCAGCTGAAGTCGTACTTCGTGCCTAGCGTCCGCGGCTTGCTCAACCTCGCCGAGTCCGGGCTTCAGGCCCGTCCTCGAGGAGCGGAGGGCTCGGGCAGCCTGATCGACTCCGCTGCTGGACTGGTCACCCCCAGCGGGGACGAGCTCCCTGCCGCCGTCGAATTCTTCGACAGCGTCTTCGATGGCGAGGACTCCGCAGGAGCGGCCTTGGGAACGAGTGGCTCCGCCGAGTGAAGGTGATCTCCCGATGACCCGGCGCCCGTTCCGGGCGGTCCTGGCCTTCACCGTTGCCCTGGTGGTGCTGAGTGGGGCTGCCTATGTGCTGCAGCAGCAGCTCTACACGTCTCCGCCGACGCTCGACCTCACACCGTCAGCGCTCTCGCAGCCCGCCGCAGCCGCCTCAGCAGCCCCCGCGGCAGCGCCCGCAGTGCCGGCGCCGAGCGAGGTGGCC
>JBAVCA010000388.1:0-3647 GCA_049586475.1 Nocardioides sp. | reverse complement strand
AGCAACACCTGGTCGCTTCCGGTGGTGGTGAGGTTGCGGTAGTTCACCAGGCTCCACGCCCCATCCACGCGCACCGACTGGAGCACCAGCGCCACGATCGGTGCCGCCAGCAGCACCAGGAGCACGCCGGTGGCAGTCAGCTGGGGCAGGTCGGAACGCCGCGGACGGGTCGGGCGCGGAATTGCGCGGTGCAGCGTGGGGTCGGCCACCCGGCGTAGCCGCGCGGCGACGGCGAGCAGCGCCACGACCGCGACCAGCTGGACGATCGACAGCGCTGCCGCCCCCTGCAGGTCGTAGAGCACGGTGGTGAGGAGGTAGATCTCGGTCTCCACCGAGGCGTAGCGCACTCCCCCCAGCACCAGGACGACACCGAAGGCGGTCGCGCAGAAGAGGAACACCACGCTCGCCGCGGACACGATCGCCGGCCGTAGCGCAGGCAGTGTCACCGAGGTGAAGACGCGCCAAGGAGGAGCGCCCAGAGCGGCCGCTGCCTCGCCCGGCCGCGGGTCGAGACCCTCCCAGGCGGCGCCGACGGTCCGGATCACCACAGCGACGTTGAAGAAGACCAGTCCGGCCAGGATCGCCAGCGGCGTTCCATCCAGACCGAGGAAGCCCAGCGGCCCGCCCTCGCGCAGCAGCTGGCGGAACGCCACTCCCACGACCACCGTGGGCAGCACGAACGGCACCAGCAGCGCCGCCCGCACCGCGTTGCGCAACCTGAAGTCGAGCCGGTGCAGGACGTAGGCGGCCGGCAGCCCGAGGAGCACGGCGATCACGGTCGCTGCGGAGGAGGTCCACACCGTGAACCAGACCACGCGTCCTACCCGGGGCCTGGCCAGCACGTCGACGAGCGCTCCCGGGTCGAAGGCTTCCTCCGGCCAGAGTCCTCGCCCGAGCATCCCGGTCACCGGAAGCACGAAGAACACCGAGAGGACGCTGAGCGGCAGAGCCGCCAGCGCGATCAACGATGCAGTGCGCTTCATCCGATGGTCCTGGGTGCTCGGGTCATCGACTGATGATGTCGGTCCACTCGATCAGCCAGTCCTCCCGATTGGCCTCGATCTCGCTCGGGTCGAGCTCGTAGGACTCCTCGGGACGCGCCGCGAACTTCGCCCACTCTGCCGGCAGCTCGGTGCCGTCGACGACCGGGAAGACGTACATCGACTCGGGCAGTGCGCTCTGGACGTCGGGGCCGAGCAGGAAGCCGAGCAGAGCCTGCGCGCCGGCCGGGTTGGCGGCGCCGTCGAGCGCGGCGGCATACTCGACCTGCTCGTAGCAGGTCTCGAGGAGCGCGCTGGTGGCCGTGGTCGTCCGCTTCTTGTCGGTGGTGAAGGCCGGCGAGGAGTCGTAGGAGACGACGATGGGCTTGTCGCCCCCGCCGCCGCCCTGGGTGAACTCACCTTGGTAGGCCTCCGACCAACCGGCGACGATCTCGGCGTCGTTGGCCACGAGGTCCTCCCAGTAGGTGGACCACTCGGTGCCGTACTCGGCGATGGTCGCGAGCAGGAAGGCCAGCCCCGGTGAGCTGCTCGCCGCACTCGGCACCGCGAAGAGACCTGCGTAGGTCGGATCGGTGAGGTCGTCGAGCGTGACCGGCGGAGCGATGTCCCGCTCCGCGAACCAGGTGTCGTCGACGTTGACGCACACGTTGCCGTTGTCGACCGGCACCAGCGCCCCGCCGTCGCCCGGCAGCGCGTAGGTCGCGACACCGGACGGCAGGTCACCGTCGTACGACGCCAGCGCGCCGGCACCGAGGGCGCGCGAGGCGAACGTGTTGTCGACGCCGAAGACGACGTCACCCGAGGGCTTGCCGGCCTGCTCGGCCACCAGGTTGACCAGGTTCCCGACGCCGTCGGTGGGGCGGATGTCGAGGAGGTAGCCCGACTCCTCCTCGAACGCGGCGATCACCTCGTCCGGGAGGGAGAAGTCGTTGTGGGTGAGCAGGACGACCGGCCCGCCCCCGTCCTCGATCGGCGCGGCGTCCTCGCCTCCGCCTCCTACGAACGAGCACGAGGACGCGGCCAGGGTGAGGGCAGCGATGCCGGCCGTCATCGAGGCGGACCGGAGCGGGCTGGAGGAACGGGGGCTGCGAGTGATGTGACGTGACATCGCGGTGACTCCCTTCGCCGGTCTTAACCGGGGCAGGTTCGGAGGGTCTGCGGGACACGCCGCACTCTCAGCACGCGCGCCTCTCGGCCTCCGTGCTCCCCTGTCTGGTGCCACCAGCCTACGGGGACGTCGATCCCGACGAGCAGCACCCCCGTGGCAGGCTCGGCCCGTGCCCAGCCTTCGCCACCAGGCCCTTGCCTACGCCGTACCCCGCCTCCGCGGCGCCGCCCCGCTCGACTCCCCCGAGCAGGAGCGGGCGCGCCTCGAGGAGTGCCAGTCCACCGTCGAGCGCGCCTTGCCGACGCGGGGCGTGCTCGGCTTCACGCGGCGCTACGAGGTCACGATCGCCGCCGCACCGTTCCCGATGCACGTCATCAGGCCGCGAGGACGACGTCCGCGGAACACCGTCTACTACCTGCACGGTGGCGGGTTCGTCGCACCCGCCGACCCGCTGCACACGAAGTACGCCCTCCGCTTGGCCGAGGTCCTCGACGCCGAGGTGGTGATCCCCGACTACCCGCTGGCGCCGAGCCACGACTGGCGCGAGAGCCACGACGTGCTCCTCGCCGACCTTGCCGCCCGCTGTGCAGACCACGAGCGAGTGCTCGTGGCCGGCGACTCGGCCGGCGGTGGCATCGCGCTGGCCCTGGCGCAATCGCTGCGCGACCGCGGTGGCCCTCAACCCGACCGGCTGCTCCTGCTCTCGCCCTGGGTCGACCTGACGACCAGCACGCCGGAGACCTACGCACTCGACGCAGTCGATCCCTGGCTGCAGATCTCCAAGCTGGACGTGTACGCCGAGTGGTGGGCAGGCCATCCCGCCGATCTGGCGCGCCCTGAGGTCTCGCCGGCCCTGGCCGACCTCGCCGGGCTCCCCCGCACGCTGATGATCTGCGGCACCCGGGACCTGCTGGTGCCGGGGTGTCGGTTGCTCGCCGATCGTGCGGCTGCGCTGCGCCCCGGGGAGTGGGACCTGACCTACCTGGAGGCACCCGATCTCATCCACGTCTTCGCGCTGATGCCGATCCCCGAGGCCCGCACGGCCTGGCGATCGACGGTGGAGTTCCTCCGATGAGCCTGAGCTGCACCGCCGTGGCCTTCGAGAAGCTCAGCGGCAGCGAGGTGCACGCCCTGGCGCGGCTGCGCCAGGATGTCTTCGTCGTCGAGCAGGCCTGTCCCTACCCCGACCTGGACGGTCGTGACGTCGCGCCGGGCACGCGCCACGTCCTGCTCAGCAGTGACGGACTGCTGATCGGCTGCGCGCGGGTGCTCGACGACGGCGACGACTGGCGGGTCGGGCGGGTAGCTCTGGCCCGAGACGCCCGCGGGCAGGGCCTCGCAGACCTGCTGATGCGCACCGCGCTCGCCGTCACGGCCGGCCGAGACGTCGTGCTCGACGCGCAGGCCCCGCTCGCCGGCTGGTACGCCACGCACGGCTTCGAGATCAGCGGCGCCGAGTTCCTCGAGGACGGGATCCCGCACCTGCCGATGCGCCGGCCTCAGGCCAGCCGGTAGCCGACCCCGTCGCCAACCCCGGC
>JBAVCA010000387.1:0-2768 GCA_049586475.1 Nocardioides sp. | reverse complement strand
CCATCGGAGCGCTTCGGAGCGCGGTGCTCAACCGGGTCGAGGTGGTGACGAGCTGCGCGCACTTGAGGCCGGCGATGTTGAAGGCCTTGGACGCTGCCACCACCGCCACGGTGTGGTCGGCCGTGCCTTCGATCGACAGGTATGGCACGTGGGTTGCGGTGCCGCTCAGCACCAGCGGCGCGTGGATCTCGTCGGAGACCACGAAGCCGTCGTGACGGGCGACCACGTCCCGGATCCCTTCCAGCTCGGCACGCGAGAAGACGCGGCCCCACGGGTTGTGCGGCTGGGTGAGGAGGAGTGCTGCAGCGCCGTTGGCGAAGTGTCGCTCGAGCTGGGCGAGGTCGAGCTCGGCCCGTTCGGCGTCCGGATCGACGACGAGGTCGAGGCGTTCGCGCCCGGTGATCGTGGCCATGTCGAGCTGGGGGCTGTAGCCGGGCACCGGCATGACCAGCCCCCCGGGCTTCACGACGACGTCGAGCGCCAGGCGGACCCCCGCGGTCACGTCGACGGTCGGGAGGACCTGGGTGGGATCGACCTCGTGGGCGTAGTGCCGCCCCGCGAAGCCGGCGTACGCCCTGCCGAGCGCGCCACCACCGCCGAGCGCGGGGTAACCGGTCATCCCACGCGTGATCGCGCGGTGCAGCGCCTCGGTGATCGGCTCGGCGATCGCGTAGTCCATCTCCGCCACCCAGGCCGGCAGGACGTCGGGCTCGACCTCGCCCCACTTGCACATCAGGGCCGCCCGGCACTCCGCGTCGGTCAGGTCCCGGATCTCCGCTCCCATGAAGGGAACCTAACCCCCTCCCACTCCCCGCCGGCGCCGACTCGGGGCCCAGGTGGGGGTCGAGTCGGCGTGTTGAGACGCCGACTCGACCCAGGATCCTTGCCGAGTCGGCGTGTTTAGACGCCGACTCGGCCCCAACGCGGTCAGAGGGAGGCGACGAGCTCGGTGCCTTGCTTGATGGCTCGCTTGGCGTCGAGCTCGGCGGCGACGTCGGCTCCGCCGATGACGTAGTGGCCAGCGCCGTCGACGGCGAGGTCTCGCACCGACTCCTGGCCGGCGCAGACGACGACGTGATCGACCTCGATCACGCGCTGCTCGCCGTCGACCGTGACGTGCAGTCCGGCGTCGTCGATCAGGTCGTACGTCGCCCCGCTGACCTGCCTCACCTGCGACTGCTTGAGCACCGCGCGGTGCGCCCAGCCAGAGGTCTTGCCGAGCCCGATGCCGATCGGAGTGCTCTTGCGCTGCACGAGGGTGACCTCGCGCTGGGGTGACCGGGCCTTGCGCTCGCTCAGCCCGCCGGGGTGGATCGAGGGGTCACCGACACCCCAGTGGGCCATCCACTCGTCGGTGTCTTCCTCCGGGTCGTGGGTCAGCCACACGCTGACGTCGACGCCGATGCCGCCCGCCCCGATCACCGCGACCCGCTTGCCTGGAACGACGCGTCCTGCGAGGACGTCGGCGTAGGAGGCGACGCTGGAGTGCTCGATCCCCGGGATGGCCGGCATCCGCGGAACCACGCCGGTCGCGAGGATCACCTCGTCGAAGACAGCGAGGTCGCTGTGCCCGGCCTCCACCCCCAGACGGACGTCGACCCCGAGCACGTCGAGGCGGCGGCTGAAGTAGCGCAGGGTGTCAGCGAAGTCCTCCTTGCCCGGCACCGCCATCGCCAGTCGGAACTGACCACCGAGCTCCTCGGCCTTCTCGAAGAGCGTGACGGTGAAACCACGCTCGGCTGCGGACACCGCGGCAGACAAGCCGGCCGGGCCGGCGCCGACCACGGCGACCGAGGCCGAGCGCCGGGTCCGACCGAGCACCAGCGTCGTCTCGTGGCAGGCCCGGGGGTTGACCAGGCAGGAGGCCCGCTTGTTGGCGAAGGTGTGGTCGAGGCAGGCCTGGTTGCAGGCGATGCAGGTGTTGATCTCGTCGCTGCGCCCGGCCATCGCCTTTGCGACGAACTCGGGGTCGGCCAGGAAGGGCCGTGCCATCGAGACCAGGTCGGCCTGACCCTCGGCGAGGATCGACTCGGCGAGCTCGGGGGTGTTGATCCGGTTGGAGGCGCACACCGGCACCGTGACCTCGGCCTTCAGCCGGGCAGTCGCCTCGCGCCAGGCTGCGCGGGGCACCTGGGTGATGATCGTCGGGATCCGCGCCTCGTGCCAGCCGATGCCGGTGTTGAGGACCGTCACGCCAGCCTCCTCCAAGGCGTGGGCGAGGTCGACCACCTCCTCCCAGGTCTGGCCGCCCTCGACGAGGTCGAGCAGCGAGATCCGGTAGATGATCGGGAACCCTTCACCCACGAGCTCGCGGGTGCGGCGGACGACCTCGACGGGAAAGCGCATCCGGCGGGTCGGCGTCCCGCCCCAGGCGTCGTCGCGGTCGTTGGTCCGCTCGGCCAGGAACTGGTTGATCAGGTAGCCCTCCGAGCCCATGATCTCGATGCCGTCGTACCCGGCCTTCTGCGCGAGCCGTGCCGTCTCGGCGAAGGCGGTGGCGGTGCGGTCGACCGTCCTGGTCGACATGGCGGTCGGCTTGAACGGCGTGATCGGCGACTTCTTGTCGCTGGCCGACTGCGAGAACGGTGTGTAGCCGTAGCGGCCGGCGTGAAGCACCTGGAGCGCGATCGCGCCGCCGGCATCGTGCACCGCGCCGGTGACCTGCTTGTGCCGCTCCGCCTGGAGCCGGGAGGTGAGCTCACTGGCGAACGGCTTGAGCCAGCCGCGCTTGGTCGGGACGTAGCCACCGGTGATGATCAGCCCGACCC
>JBAVCA010000386.1:0-17808 GCA_049586475.1 Nocardioides sp. | reverse complement strand
GACCTCGGGTGCGTCGCCCACGCCGCTCGACTCGACGTGCTCGACCGTGACCTCCGACCAGCCAGCGCGCACCTTGTGCTTCCAAGCGGCCAGCTCGCGAGCACCTTCGTAGTCGGAGTTGAGCGCGCGGGCGGTCTCGGTCGCGGGAGCGTAGAGCTGCCGCACGTAGTCGCGGACCATGCGCGTGGCAAGCACCTTGGGACCGAGCGACTTCAGGGTGTGGCGCAGCATCTCCACCCATCGCGTCGGCACTCCGTCCGCGTCGACGTCGTAGAACCTCGGCGCCACCTGACGCTCGAGCAGGTCGTAGAGCGCTGCCGCCTCGAGGTCGTCGCGCTTGTCGGTGTCGTCGAGCCCGTCAGCGGACGGGATTGCCCAACCGTTGTCGCCGTCGAACCACTCGTCCCACCACCCATCGAGGATCGACAGGTTCAGCCCACCGTTGAGCGCGGCCTTCATGCCCGAGGTGCCACACGCCTCGTAGGGACGCAAGGGGTTGTTCAGCCATACGTCGCAGCCCGGGTAGAGCGGTTGCGCCATCGCGATGTCGTAGTTGGGCAGGAAGACGATCCGATGACGTACGTCGGCGTCGTCGGCGAAGCGCACCATCTCCTGGATCAGGCGCTTGCCACCGTCGTCGGCCGGGTGCGACTTCCCGGCGATGATCAGCTGGATCGGCCGCTCGGGGTCGAGCAGCAGCCGACGGAGACGCTCCGGGTCGCGCAGCATCAGCGTCAGTCGCTTGTACGACGGCACCCGTCGCGCGAAGCCGATCGTCAAGACGTCGGGGTCGAGCGCGTCGTCGATCCAGGCGAGCTCGGCCTTGGCCGCACCCCGCTTCTCCCACGACTTCGCGAGCCGCTTGCGTGCATCGATGACCAGCCGCTCCCGCAGGACCCGCTTGATCGCCCAGATGTCGTTGCCGGAGACCTCGTCGACGGCTTCCCAGAAAGCGTCGGTGTCGTCGCCGGCGGAGTCGGCGCCCTTCGAGGTCGCGAGCGCGATCACCTCGCGCGCCACCCAGGTGGGGGCGTGCACGCCGTTGGTGATCGAGCCGATCGGCACCTCGGCCTCGTCGAAAGCCGGCCACAGTCCCTGGAACATGCCGCGGCTGACCTCGCCGTGCAGGACCGAGACACCGTTGGCCCGCTGGGCGATACGGAAACCCATCACGGCCATGTTGAAGACACCGGAGTCGCCGCCTGCGTAGTCCTCACTTCCGAGGGCCAGCACGCGCTCGATCGGCACGCCCGGAGTAGCACCGTTGTCGCCGAGGTACTGAGCGACGAGCGTCCGTGAGAACCGGTCGATGCCAGCCGGGACCGGGGTATGGGTGGTGAAGACCGTCGAGGCCCGGCCCACCTCGAGCGCGGTGTCGAAGTCGAGCCCGGGCCCGTCCTCGGCCACGGTGAGCTCTCGGATGCGCTCGATGCCGAGGAAGCCGGCGTGCCCCTCGTTGGTGTGGAATACCTCGGGTGCTGGAGCGCCGGTGATCCGGGAGTAGGCGCGCAGGGCCCGAACTCCGCCGACGCCCAGGAGCAGCTCCTGCCGCAGGCGGTGCTCCGAGGTGCCGCCGTAGAGCCGGTCGGTGACCTCGACGTAGTGCTCGGGGTTTCCCTCGACGTCGGTGTCGAGCATCAGCAACGGCACGCGACCGACGCTCGCCACCCAGATCCGGGCCACCAGGTCCGGGCCGTCGGGCATCTGGATCGAGATCGTCGCCCGAGAACCATCCTTCTCGTGCAGCAGCGAGATCGGCAGCTCGTCCGGGTCGAGGACGGGGTAGGTCTCCTGCTGCCACCCCTCGCGGGAGAGCGACTGCTTGAAGTAGCCGTGCCGGTAGAGCAGACCGACGCCGATGATCGGTACGCCGAGGTCGCTGGCCGCCTTGAGGTGGTCGCCGGCAAGGATGCCGAGTCCGCCGGAGTACTGCGGCAGCACCGCGGTGATGCCGAATTCGGGCGAGAAGTACCCGATCGCCCGCGGACCGGCGTCAGCCATCTTGCGTTGGTACCACCGCTCCCCCGTGAGGTAGGCCGTCAGGTCGGCGCGGGCAGCGGAGAGCCGCTGCAGGAAGGCTTCGTCAGCGGCCAGCTCTTCGAGCCGCTCAGGTTCGACGGCCCCGAGCAGCTTGACCGGGTCGTGACCCGTCGACTCCCACAGCTCGGGCTGGACATCGGCGAAGATGTCCTGGGTCTCGGGGTGCCATGACCAGCGCAGGTTGCCTGCGAGCTCTCCCAGAGACGCCAACGGGGCCGGCAGGACAGGGCGGATGGTGAAACGTCGGATGGCTCGCACCTCCAGACCGTACTGCTCCTCTTGGATCGATCCAACCACAGCCCCGGACGCGCCTCTCAGGTGACGATTGCGTATCGACCGACGGAGGTTCGGTGAACGGCCATAACGCGCGCCCCAACGTGACGTTGGAGCGGCATGATCCCGACGAACTTCCGACGCGGACGCCATGGCGCCGCGCTGATGGCCCTGGCGACCGCCATCCTGGTCCCCGGCCTCCTCCAGCTCCCGGCTGCAGCTGAGGGCAACGACACCCCTGGCCTCAGCCGCGGCCCCGGATCCGGGGAGCGCGTGCTGCCGGGCTCGATCGGTGACCCGGTCGCGGGTCTGGTCGACATCGACTCACGTGGTCGGGCCCTCCCCTCAGCGCTGCAGCGCAGCGCGGCCGCTCGACTGGGAGCCGAGGACCTGCGCTGGAACGCGTTCGGCACCCCGGCCTCGATCCTGCCGGCTGACGGAGTGCTGGCGCAGGCGACGTCGTCCGACCCGGTCGCGGCTGCCCGGTCCTACTTGGTCAGCAATGCTGCAGCGTTCGGGCTGTCTGCCGACACGATGCGGGAGCTCGAGCTCGTCAACAACCAACAGCTCGCCTTCGACGGCGGCCACGCGGTGCTGTTCCGCCAGACCTTCGGCGGCCTCGCGCCCGCCCTCGGCAGCCTGGTCACCGTCGGCGTCGCCGACGGCGAGATCGCCTACGTATCATCCTCTCTCACCAAGACCACCCAGCAGCCCGCGGCTGCCAAGCTGTCTGCGACCCAGGGCTGGCTGCGGGCCGCCGCCAACGTCGGCCTGACCTTCGAAGACAACGCCGTCGCCTCGATCGTGCGCACCGTCAGCGGCGGCTGGACCCGGTTGCAGGTCCCCGGACTCGTGCAGGAGCAGCAGGTGCGCCTGCGTTCGCTGGCCAACGCCGACGGCTCGGTCCGCCCGGTCCTGGAAGCCAACGTCGTCGACGTCGCGGGCGGCCGGGCCGAGGCCTACACCGTCCTGGTCGACGCCGTCGACGGCTCGGTGCTGCACCGCGAGAACAAGGTCGACAACGCAGTCGGCGAGCTGGCCGAGGGACCGAGCGCCCTTCCGCAGGCCATCGGCGGCGGCCTCGCCGCCTCCAACGGCCTCTTCCCCTTCACCGGTACGTACACGGCGCAGGCCTGCGGCCCGCGGCACAAGTTCGAGGTGAGTGACGACGCCACCAAGTCGATCGTGCTGATCGGCAACGCGCTCAACCCCGCCAACGACATCACCCTGCAGCTCAACGGCCCCGACGGCGCCGTCATCGCGACCTCCGACCTGCTCACCAGCCCCGAGACCCTGACCTACTCCCCCGGTGCCATCCCCGCCGGCACCTACTCCGGCCAGGTCTGCCCGTTCGACGCCACGGCGGTCCTTCCACCGGCCAACTACCAGCTCACGATCGGGACCAGCAACGAGTCCCTCGCCGGTGGCGGCACCCCCGGCGGCGGCGTCACCGGGACCGCCGGCAACCCGCGCTGGCGCTTCTTCCCAGCGAACCCGACACTGGACAGCCCCACCCAGACCCCGAAGAACAGCGTCGTGGCCTGCTGGTTCAACGCCCGGGCCAAGGACTGCACCCTGCGAAGCGGATCGGTACGCAACGTCGCAGCTCCAGGGCCGTGGGACAACATCACCACCACCGGGCTCCCCTCGTTCACGACCGTCGGGAACAACGCCAGCACCCACGAGGCCTGGGCCTCTCCGCTGACCCCCGGTGGCCTGTTCCAGGCGCCGTACTCCGTCAGCCAGAAGTACACCAAGCGGTTCACCGACGCTTGGAACAACTCTCAGTGCGACCCCGCCGAGCTGGTGCCCGGCGGCAACGACATCGAGTTCTCGGTCGGTAACCTGTTCGTCACCCACAACCGGATGCACGACTTCGCCTACTACCTCGGCTTCAACGAGGGCAACTACAACATGCAGGTCGACAACCTCGGCCGCGGCGGAGTGGACCTCGACCCCGAGGTCGGAAACGTGCAGGCAGGCGCTCTCAGCGGCGGCCAGCCGTCGTTCCTCGGCCGGGACAACGCCAACCAGATCACGCTGCAGGACGGCACCCCCGGCATCACCAACCAGTACCTCTTCCAGCCGATCGCCGGCGCCTTCTACGCGCCTTGCACCGACGGTGGGCTCGACATGGGCATCGTCGGCCACGAGTACACCCACGCGATCAGCAACCGGATGGTCGCCGGACCCGACGAGGGTCTGACGTCCGAGCAGGGCGGTGCCATGGGTGAGTCGTGGAGCGACCAGGTCGCTGCCGAGTTCCAGTTCTCGCACGGTTACTCCAACGGCGGCAACGTCTGGGCCGTCGGCGCCTACGCCACTGGCAACCTGACGGTCGCGATCCGCGACTACGCGATGAACAAGAACCCGTTGAACTACTCCGACTACGGCTTCGACACCACCGGCCCCGAGGTTCACGCCGACGGCGAGATCTGGAACGGCGTCAACTGGGAGGTCCGCCAAGCCCTCGTCGAGAAGTGGAACAGCAAGTTCCCCTACCGGAACAAGGCTCTCCAGCTCCGGTGCGCCCAGGGAAGTCAGAACAAGGGGCCGCAGAGCCCGGCCCTCTGCCCAGGCAACCGCCGCTGGCTCCAGCTCATGTTTGACTCCTTCCTGCTCCAGCAGGGCGCAACCTCGATGCTGGATGCGCGGGACGCTTTCATCGCCGCTGACCAGATGCGTTTCCGCGGCGAGAACAAGGGCGTGATCACCGCGGCCTTCGCCCGTCGTGGGCTGGGCAAGGGCGCCTCGGTCGTCGACGGCGAGGACACCTCCCCCCAGCCGAGCTTCTCCAGCGCTACCGGCAAGAACACGAAGGTCGTCTTCAAGACCACGTCGGGGGGGCAGATCTTTGTCGGTGACTTCGAGGCCCGCGCAACGCCGGTCGCCGACACCCTGGGCAGGACGAAGAAGGTCGGCAGGACGGCCTCCTTCACTCCCGGTCGCTACGACATGCTCTACGTCGGTCCGCAGCACGGCTTCATGCGCTTCAAGATGACCGTGACCGGCCAGCGGAAGCAGATCGTGAAGGTCAGGACGAGCAAGAACCTGGCGGCGAGGAAGTCGGGCGCCGAGATCATCAGCGCCACCGCCGGCGGCTTGCACGAGAACTACTTGATCGACGGCACCGAGGCACTGTCGTGGGCGGGCATCACGTCCGGCAACGTCGACGAGACGAATCCGAAGATCGCAGTGGACCTGGCCGGCAAGAAGGCCAGCACCATTCGCACCGTGGCAGTCAGCGCCATGCTGAAGCGCAACCCGGGCGACCCCGACGGTGGCTCGCGCTTCACCGCCCTGCGCAAGTTCGCGGTCGAGGCGTGCACGAAGAGCTGCTCGTCGGGCAAGGCGTCCTGGAAGCGGGTCTTCACCTCCGCCGACAACGCCTTCCCCTCCGAGCGCCCCCGTCCGGTCGCGCCGACGCTCAACATGCGTGCCTTCGCCATCAAGCCCACCAAGGCGGCTGCGCTGCGACTGGTCGTGCTGGAGAACCAGTGCACCGGGTTCGCCGGGTATGCCGGGGAGCTCGACAACGACCCGATCAACGACACCGACTGCAAGTCGGCGTCCGACCGGGGCACGCTCGTCCACGTCGCGGAGTTCCAGGCCTTCGCCTCGAAGTTCCCGAGCTGGAAGTCGCGCTACGGGATCGACAACCCGCAGCGGTCCTTCCGCTGACCCGGCTGGCACGACCACCGCAACGATCCCGCAGGGGGCAGGCCGCCAACGCCTGCCCCCTGCGGGCACTTCCGGTGCCTTGCCGGGTGATCGCTGGCCTCGGCGCACACCTCGCGGGGTGAGAAGGTTGCAGCGCTGGGACGGACCAGCAAAGGTGGTCAGATGGTTGGACGCATTCCCGTAGTGGACGTACAACCGGTGGTGGACCTGGGACGACAATCCGCAAAGGCCACCGTCGGAGAACCCTTCCCTGTCTCGGCGACCATCTTCCGAGAGGGCCACGACAAGCTCGCGGCTGAGGTCGTGCTGATCTCGCCGACCGGCGAGCGACGGCCGCCGCGGCGGATGACGAAGCTCGCTCACCCCGTCGACCGTCATCGCGCCTGGGTGACCCCGAGCGAGGTCGGTGCCTGGACCTTCGAGGTGCACGCCTGGTCGGACCCGGTAGCCACCTGGGAGCACGCTGCCTCGATCAAGGTGCCGGCCGGGATCGACGTCGACCTGATGTTCACCGAGGCGACCGAGCTCCTGCAACGGACCCGCGACCTGTTGCCCGGCAAGGCGAAGGCCGAGCACAAGATCTTGGCCGGCGCCCTCGATGCCGCCGGGGACGCCTCTCGGCCCGACGCGGCTCGCCTCGCCCAGCTGTTGGGCGACGACGTACGGGCAGTCACGGCTGCCTACCCGCTGCGCGAGCTGCTCACCATCGCCGGGCCCTTTCCTGCCTTCGCCGACCGCGAACGGGCGCTGTACGGGAGCTGGTACGAGTTTTTCCCGCGATCCGAGGGCGCCGTGCAGGATCCGGCGACCGGGGCCATCAAGAGTGGCACGTTCCGGAGCGCCGCCAAGCGCCTGGATGCCGTTGCGGCGATGGGCTTCGACGTGATCTACCTGCCGCCGATCCATCCGATCGGCGAGGTCAATCGCAAGGGACCGAACAACACCCTCACGCCAGGGCCGACCGACCCCGGGTCGCCGTGGGCGATCGGCAGCAAGGACGGCGGTCACGACGCCATCCATCCCGAGCTCGGTTCCTTCGACGACTTCGCTGCCTTCGTGACCCGGGCCGGCGAGCTGGGCCTGGAGGTCGCGCTGGACCTGGCACTCCAGGCTGCCCCGGACCACCCCTGGGTGACCAGCCACCCGGAGTGGTTCACCACCCGGGCCGACGGCACCATCGCGTACGCCGAGAATCCGCCGAAGAAGTACCAAGACATCTACCCGGTCAACTTCGACAACGACCCGAGCGGCATCTCTGACGAGGTGCTACGCATCGTCCGGCTCTGGATCAGCCATGGTGTCCGGATCTTCCGGGTCGACAACCCGCACACCAAGCCGCTCCAGTTCTGGGAGTGGCTGCTGGCCGAGGTCCGCCGAACTGACCCCGATGTGCTGTTCCTCTCCGAGGCCTTCACCCGCCCTCCGATGATGCACGGCCTCGGCTCGATCGGCTTCCACCAGAGCTACACCTACTTCACCTGGCGTACCGCCCGCGGCGAGATCGAGGACTACCTGCGCGAGCTCAGCTCGGAGTCGGACGCGCTGATGCGTCCCAACTTCTTCGTCAACACTCCCGACATCCTCCACGAGTTCCTCCAGTACGGCGGACCGGCTGCGTTCAAGATCCGTGCGGCCCTCGCCGCCACCAGCGTGCCGAGCTGGGGCGTGTACGCCGGCTACGAGCTCTACGAGCACGTCGCTCTGCGCCCCGGCAGCGAGGAGTACCTCGACACCGAGAAGTTCCAGATCCGGATCCGCGACTGGGACGGCGCCGAAGCCGAAGGTCGGTCACTGGCGCCCTACCTGACCCGGCTCAACGAGATCCGACGCGAACACGTGGCCTTGCAACGGTTGCGCAACATCACCATCCACAGCGCCGACGACGAGAACGTCCTGGTCTTCTCCAAGCGGGCGACACCTGAGGCTGCCGGGGAGCCCGATGACGTCGTGATCGTGGTGATCAACCTCGACCCGCACGGGACTCGCGAGACGATGGTCCACCTCGACATGCCGGCACTGGGCTTGGAATGGCCTGACTCCTTCGTGGTCCACGACGAGGTCACCGGAGCCAACTGGACCTGGGCCGAGCACAGCTACGTCCGCCTCGATCCGCACCACGAACCGGCGCACGTGCTCCACGTGAGGAGTGCACGTTGACCAACCTTCCAGCGACCGGTCCGACGAACGTCGGCCACACTGCCCTCACCGAGACCCCGGACTGGTTCCGGACCGCGGTCTTCTACGAGGTGATGGTTCGCAGCTTCCGCGACTCCAACGGCGACGGCACCGGCGACTTCAAGGGACTCACCCAGAAGCTCGACTACCTGCAGTGGCTCGGTGTCGACTGCCTGTGGGTGCCGCCCTTCTTCACCTCACCGCTGCGGGACGGCGGCTACGACGTCGCCGACTTCACCGACATCCTGCCCGAGGCGGGCACCGTGGACGACTTTCACCACTTTCTCGACGAGGCGCACGCGCGCGGCATGCGGGTGATCATCGACTTCGTGATGAACCACACCAGTGATGCGCACCCGTGGTTCCAGGCCAGTCGCCAGGATCCCGAAGGTCCGTACGGCGACTTCTACGTGTGGTCCGACACCGACGAGCTCTACCAGGAGGCCCGAGTCATCTTCGTCGACACCGAGCCGTCGAACTGGACCTGGGACCCGGTCCGGCAGCAGTACTTCTGGCACCGGTTCTTCTCCCACCAGCCCGACCTCAACTACGACAACCCCGCGGTGCACGACGCGATCCTCGACGCCATCTCGTTCTGGTTCGACATGGGGCTCGACGGTTTCCGCCTCGACGCAGTGCCCTACCTCTACGAGCGTCGCGGCACCAACGGCGAGAACCTCCCCGAGACCCACGAGTTCTTGCGCAAGGTCCGACGCTTCGTCGATGAGAAGTACCCGGGGAAGATTCTCCTCGCCGAGGCCAACCAGTGGCCCTCTGACGTCGTCGACTACTTCGGAGGGACCACCACGGAGGCGGGTGAGTGGGTCGGCGACGAGTGCCACATGTGCTTCCACTTCCCCGTGATGCCGCGCATCTTCATGGCGGTGCGCCGAGAGTCCCGCTTCCCCATCTCCGAGATCCTCGAGCAGACGCCGGCGATCCCCGGTGGGAGCCAGTGGGGCATCTTCCTGCGCAACCACGACGAGCTGACCCTCGAGATGGTCAGTGACGAGGACCGCGACTACATGTGGGACGAGTACGCCAAGGACCCGCGGATGAAGGCCAACATCGGGATCCGCCGCCGCCTGGCGCCACTGCTCGACAACGACGTGAACCAGATCGAGCTGTTCCACGCCCTGCTCCTGTCCCTTCCCGGGTCGCCGGTGCTCTACTACGGCGACGAGATCGGGATGGGCGACAACATCTGGCTCGGTGACCGCGACGGCGTACGGACCCCGATGCAGTGGACGCCCGACCGCAACGCCGGCTTCTCCGCGGCCACCCCGGGCAAGCTCTTCCTCCCCGCCATCCAGGACCCGGTCTACGGCTACCAGAGCGTCAACGTCGAGGCGCAGCTGGAGAATCCCTCTTCGCTCCTGCACTGGATGCGCCGGATGATCCACGCGCGACGTCAGCACCCGGCGTTCGGCCTGGGTGAGTTCCACGACCTGGGCGGGTCCAACTCCACAGTCCTCTCCTACGCCCGCGAGTACACGGAGTCCGATCGTGGCGAACGTGGTGACGTGATCCTCTGCGTCAACAATCTGTCGCGCTTCCCGCAACCGGTCGAGCTCGACCTGCGCCGCTTCGAGGGCATGGTTCCGGTGGAGATGCTGGGCGGCGTCCAGTTCCCCCGGATCGGTGAGCTCCCCTACCTGCTCACGCTGAGCGGCTACGGCTTCTACTGGTTTCGGCTGGTGCCCAGCGAGCACCCCGACGAAGGACACCTTCTGTGACGCCGCCGGAGGGCCTCGACGGCCCGGAGCCCAGCGACCACATCGACCCGGCGGTGCTCGTCACCTACCTGGGCAAGACCCGCTGGTTCGGCGGCAAGGGCCGGCCTTACGAGGTGAGCGCCGTCCGCCGCATCGCCACCCTCGGCGACACCGGGCCCTACCCGCGCGTCGTCGTGCTCCTCGTCGAGCTGACCTACGGCGACGTCCTGCCGGGTGCCGTTGACGCCGTGGAGCTCTACCAGGTGCCGCTGGCCCTCTACCCCGATCCTGAGCACCGACTGGACCATGCATTTGTCGGCTGGTGGGACGAACCCGGCCTCGGCTGGGTGCATGCCTACGACGCGCTGCACGACAGGCAGGCGATGGACCGGTGGCTCCAAGGGTTCGGAGCGGCCGCCTCCTCGACGCCAGCGGACCGCCCCGCGCACGTCGGCGGACTCGACTTCCACCGGCTGCCGGACCATGACCTCGATCTCGAGGCAGTCGCCACGCTCTTCACCGGCGAGCAGTCGAACTCCTCGGTCGCGTTCGGCGAGGAAGCAGTGCTCAAGGTCTTCCGCAAGATCACGCCGGGCGCCAACCCCGACATCACGACGCACGACACGCTCACCCGGGCCGGCTCGACTGACATCGCTCACCTGTACGGCTGGGTCTCGCACGGCGATGGCGACCACACGCTGCACCTGGGCATGCTCCAGCAGTTCCTGCGCACCGCCAGCGACGGCTGGGACCTGGCTCTGAGCAGCGTGCGCAACTTGTACGCCGACGCAGACCTCGCTGCACGCGAGGCCGGGGGGGACTTCGCTGGCGAGGCCGGACGCCTCGGCCACACCCTGGCCGCGGTGCACGCCGTGCTCGCCGACGGGTTCGGCGGTGGCAGCGTGCCGGGAGAGCACGTGGCCGCGCAGATGCGAGCCCGGCTGGCCGCTGCCCTGCTCGTCGTACCGGCACTGGGCGAGCACGAGGCGGCACTGGCGGCGCTCTTCGACCGGCTGGCCGCGATCGACGTGGTCCCGGTGCAGCGGGTGCACGGTGACCTGCACCTCGGACAGACCCTGCGCACCGCGCTGGGGTGGAAGATCGTCGACTTCGAGGGCGAGCCCGCCAAGCCGCTCAGCGAACGCGTGCTGCCGGACTCCCCGTGGCGCGACGTCGCCGGGATGCTGCGCTCCTTCGCCTACGCTCCGCACGCCGTCGAGCGTCAGTACACCGACCTCGACGACGACGGCGCCGAAGAACGGCATCTGCGCGGGCTGGAATGGGCGGAGCGCAACCAGCGGTACTTCGTCGGCGCCTACGCCGATGCCCGCGCGAACGGCGCTCCGACGGCGGACGACCTCACCCTGCTCGACGCCTACGTCGCAGACAAGGCCGTCTACGAGACCATCTACGAGACCCGCAACCGACCAACCTGGGTCGACATTCCACTACGGGCGATCGCACGGATTGGAGCCACTCGATGAGCACCCCACCCACCCACGCTCCCGCGGTCGTCAACCGCGGCGAGCTGGACCAGATCGTCCGCGGCGACCACGGACATCCCCACGCCGTGCTCGGTGGGCACGTGGTCGACGGGGTGCTCAGCTTCCGGGTGCTCAAGCCACTCGCCGCTCGGGTGTTGATCCGTTACCGCGACGGAGACCAGCCCGTAGAGCTCGTGCTCGAGCACGAGCACGGCGGCATCTGGGCCGGCGCCGTGTCCGCTCCGGTAGACGCAGCTGCGAACACAGGTTCAGCTGTGGGTGTGAGCGAAGGTGAGAGCGTGCCTGACTACCGCGTCGTCGTTGACTACGGCGAGGGCGAGGTCGTCGTCGACGACCCGTACCGCTTCCTGCCCACCCTGGGCGACGTAGACCTGCACCTGGTCAACGAGGGACGCCACGAGAACCTGTGGCAGGTGCTGGGCGCCCGGGTTCACCACTACGACGTGCCCGGCGCCGAATCGATCACCGGCACGTCTTTCGCAGTCTGGGCGCCATCAGCGCGAGCTGTCCGGATCAAGGGCGACTTCAACTCCTGGGACGGTCGCGAGCACCCGATGCGCCAGCTCGGGCAGTCGGGCGTGTGGGAGCTCTTCGTGCCCGGCGTCACCGCGGGCACGTCGTACAAGTACGTGGTGCTCGGCGCCGACGACATCTGGCGCGAGAAGGCCGACCCGATGGCCTTTCACGCCGAGACCGCCCCAGCGACGTCGTCACGAGTCTTCGAGTCGAGCCACGTGTGGGGCGACGAGGAGTGGATGGCGGCTCGGGCGAGCAAGCAGCCGGTCACCGAACCGATGTCGACCTACGAGCTCCACCTCGGTTCGTGGAAGCGCCACCCCGGCGGCCGCTTCTGGTCCTACGACGACATGGCCGACGACCTGGTGCCGTACCTGGCGAACCTCGGCTTCACCCACGTCGAGCTGATGCCGGTCATGCAGCATCCTTTCGGGGGGTCGTGGGGTTACCACGTCACGTCCTACTTCGCGCCGGACTCGCGCTACGGCGATCCTGACGGTTTCCGACGCCTGGTCGATCGCTTTCACCAGGCCGGGATCGCGGTGATCCTCGACTGGGTGCCGGGCCACTTCGCGACCGACGAGTGGGCGCTGGTCAACTTCGACGGCACGCCGCTCTACGAGGACCCCAACCCGCAGCGCGGCTGGCACCAGGAGTGGGGCAGCCACATCTTCAACTTCGGGCGCCCCGAAGTACGCAACTTCCTCTACGCCAACGCGCTCTACTGGCTCGAGGAATTCCATGCTGACGGGCTGCGCGTCGACGGCGTGGCCTCGATGCTCTACCTCGACTACGCCCGCAAGGAGGGCGAGTGGTCGCCCAACAAGCACGGCGGTCGGGAAAATCTCGAGGCGGTGCAGTTCCTCCAGGAGATGAACGCCACCGTTTATCGGCGCGTGCCCGGCGTGGTCACCATCGCGGAGGAGTCGACGTCCTGGCCGGCAGTCTCCGGCCCGACCTCGGACGGTGGTCTCGGTTTCGGCTTCAAGTGGAACATGGGCTGGATGCACGACTCACTGGACTACCTCGCGCGTGAGCCCGTGCACCGGCAGTGGCACCACCACGACCTCACGTTCGCCATCACCTACGCCTGGACCGAGAACTTCGTGCTGCCGCTCTCGCATGACGAGGTCGTGCACGGCAAGGGCTCGCTGCTGCGCAAGATGCCCGGCGACCGGTGGCAGCAGCTCGCCAGCTTGCGGGCCTACTACGCCTTCATGTGGGCCCACCCGGGCAAGCAGCTGCTGTTCATGGGGTGTGAGATCGGGCAGGAGTCAGAGTGGGCGGAGTCACGCGAGCTCGACTGGTGGCTGCTCGAGCATCCCGAGCACCGCGGCCTGCACGACCTGGTGCGCGACCTGAATGCTGCCTACGTGGCAACCCCGGCCGCCTGGGCCGGGGACTCATCAGCTGCCGGGTTCCAGTGGATCGACGCCGATGACACGGGCCGTAGCACCTACTCCTTCGTCCGGCGCAGCCCCGACGCACCCGACCTGGTGTGCGTGACGAACTTCGCCTCCACCCCGCACGACTCCTACCGGCTCGGGTTGCCCACAGCCGGACTCTGGGTCGAGGTGCTCAACACCGACGCCGCAGCGTACGGCGGCTCCGGGGTCGGCAACCTGGGGTCCGTCCTCGCGGTCGACGGTGAGCACGGCGCCATGCCGGCGCACGCCGACATCGTCGTTCCTCCGCTCGGGACCGTGTGGCTTCGCAGGGACGCCGTGGAGCCCGGCCGTGGGCCCGACGGGGTGGGATCAGCGCACTAGGCTGGCACCGTGAGCGAGCAGTCGACGACCGTGACCACGGTGAGCGACGGCGTGGCGCGGATCAGCTGGCTCGTCGACGAGAACGTCGACGTCGTACGCCGAGAGGTCGCGGCTGCGCTCGTCGACCACGCGCGGGTCGAGGCCCATGTGCGGATCGACGACGAGACCGGACAGCGCACCGCGACCTGGTCCGGGATGCGACGCGAGGGCATCATGCGCGGCGTCGCCGGCGACCTGGTGGTCTACGCCCGCCTGGCAACCGACAGCCCCGTGCACGAGCCGGGCGGTTTCCGGGCTCTGCTCAACTCCTTCCTGCCTCGCAAACGCGCCATCAGCCAGATGCTGATCCGCGACACCGCGTCCCCCGAGCCGCGGGTCCTGTTGTGCCAGCTCACCTACAAGCAGGACTGGGACCTGCCCGGGGGTGTCGTCGAGGTCGGTGAGTCGCCGATGGCCGCAGTCTCGCGCGAGGTCGAGGAAGAGCTGGCGCTCACCATCCCCGCCGGCCCCCTGCTGCTGACCGACTGGTTGCCGCCCTGGGGCGGTTGGGACGACGCGCTGTGCCTGGTCTTCGACGGTGGTGTGCACGAGCCCTCGATCGTGGACCGCATCGTTGCGCAGGAACGCGAGATCCGCTCGGCCTCGTTCTGCACGGCGGCCGAGGTCCAGGAGCGTGCCACCGACTTCACCGCACGTCGGGTCGCCGTTGCTCTCGCGGCCTGCCACGGACAAGGCACGACGTACACCGAGTCCGGTCGCTGACCCTCGTTTGTGGTCGAGTCGGCGTGTTTAGTCGCCGACTCGCCGACAACTTGGGGTCGAGTCGGCGTGTTTAGTCGCCGACTCGGCACTCAATCGGACGCGAGGAGTTCTTCTCGGGCGAGGATCGTCGCGCCGGCGACCGCCGCGGGCATCACCAGCACGCCGCCGAGAGGCACCAGGAAGCACATCTGGGTGATCACGCCGAAGCCCAGGACCACCCCGCGCGACGATGCCAGCAGAGCCTGCTGCCCGGCGGCGTCCAACCCGCGAGCGCCCAGCGGCCGCCCCAGCAGCTCGCGTGCGAGCAGACGCCCCGAGAAGGCGACCCCGAGCGTGATCCCGACCATGGGCCCGATCACCGGCAGGAACCCGGTGACCAGCACCAGCCCGGCGAAGCCCAGCCCGACCACGACCAGACGCAGCCCGTCACGAGCCGAGCGCCAGAGCCCCACCTCATGCTCCGGCACGGGCCCGCCGAGAGCCGTCTCGGTCTCGCGCCAGATCCTCTCGTAGAAAGGATCTCCGACCGTGAGGGTGAGCCCGACGAAGAGCGCCGACGACAGCAGCAACGCCCCGACGACGACCGCGAGGGCCAGGAGAAACCGCACCACCGACCGCACGCTCGAGGCCCAGTCATCGGCGAAGGGTGTCGCCCACGCAACCAGGTCGCCGACATGGAGCAGCAGCGCCACGAACGCGGCGGCCAGCATCAGGAAGACGACCAGGGCCGGGAGCATGCCCAGGAGAAACAGACGAGGTCTCGACCGCAGGAAGCCGAGCCCCTTGCGGAGGTAGCCGGCACCACGGGCGAAGTCCGTCACGGCGATCGTCTTCGTCGATGCCGTTCGATCAGTAGAGCGCCGAGGCGAGCGCCTGGCGACCCTTGAGGACCCGGGGGTCGTCGTTGCCGACGGCGGCGAAGAGCCCGAGCAGGTGCTCACGGGCCAGGTCCTTGTCCTTGCCGACGCTGCGTCGGACGAGCTCGACGAGGCGAGCGAAAGCATCCTCGACGTGGCCCCCGGCCAGGTCCAGGTCGGCAACCAGGGTCTGGGCGTCCACGTCATCGGGGTGCTCGGCCGCGGCTGCCCGCGCGGCGTTGAGGTCTGCGGTCTGGGTGCGCTGCAGGACACTGGCCATCGCCAGCCCCGCGGCGGCCTCGGAGTCAGCCGGGTTGGCGGCCAGCAGCTTCTGGTACTCCGCGACCGCGCCGTCGACATCGTTGCGAGCCAGGGCATCCTCGGCTGCGGCGTAACGGGGGTCGCTCGTCGGCTCGCCCCCATCCTCCTCAGCGGCGGGCGCTGCGCCCAATGGCTGATGCCGCGCTGTCATGCCCTGGGTGAGGAGCTGCTGCATGACCTGGGTGAGCGCCGTGCGCAGCTCGTCGATACCGATCGCGTCCTGGAACAGCGGCGCCGGACGCCCGTCGAGGATCGCCACGACCAGGGGAATCGACTCGACCTGCATCGCCTGGGCGATCTGCGGGGAGACATCGACATCAACGAGACCGACTACGAACTTGCCTTCGAACTCGGCCGACAGCGTGACCAGGTCGTCCGCCAGCCGACCGCTCTCCGGCATCCGCGATCGGGAGAACAGCACGACCAGCACGGGCGCCGTCATGGAGAGCTCGACGACCGCTTGGAAGTTCTCTGCGGTGACCTCGAGCGCGTACGGCGAGCCTGTCGGCGTGCCTCCCTGGGCGGGAGCCCCCGTCACCGGGGCGCCAGGAGCACCGGGGCCGGCAGCGGGGCCAGTGCCGGAGGGGGCAGACGCGGCCGGCCGTTTGAGGGCGGAGAGGTCGATCGCGCCGCGTCGGGTGAAAGGCTGCTGAGTCATGAGCCTCAGTCTAGAAGGGGCACTGCGCTGGACTTGTCCCACCCCGACCGTCGCACAAGCTCGTCAGCGAGCGGGACGCGACGCGGGTGCACCGCACTGTCATCCGACTGGTGACGAACTAGAAATCCCCGGCCTCGCTGCGGATCGGCCGCAACAACTCCGACATGGCGGCGCGTGACGACTCGTCGAGCGCGTCCAGCCCGAAGTCGGCGACGACCAGGTCCTGGGTCGCCCGCTCCACCAGCTCACGTCCGGCCGGGGTGATCTCGGCGAGCACGGCCCGGCCGTCGTCGGGGTGGCGCGACCGCACGATCAGTCCCTGCTCGTGGAGGCGCTTGGCGATCGAGGTCACCGAGGTGGGGTGCACCTGCAAGCGCTCCCCCATCTTGCCCAACGGCAGGGAGCCGCGCGAGGAGAAGGTGAGCAGCACCAGGGCCTCGTAGCGGGCGAAGCTCAGCCCGTGCGGCTTCAGGATCGCGTCGAGTCGACCGATGACCAGCTGCTGGACGCGCATCAGGGACGTCACCGCATGCATCGCCGGTACGCCGTCCCACCGCTCGCCCCACTGGCGAGCGGCTTCATCGATCGGATCGAACGGCAGCATCAGGACATCTTGTCTCGTCAGGCGCAAGTGTCCGCGCAGGTCCGCGTGTCGGGCTCAGCTCGACGCGTCGTGGCTCAGTCGTCCAAGCCGTCGAGCAGCCGGTCGGCGGCGGCGTAGGGGTCGGCGCGCCCCGCGACGACCGCCGCGGCGAGCTCATCGAGCTGCTCGTGCTCTCCCACCTGGGACCAGCGACGCCGAAGGGTGCCAACCGCTATCGCCTCGATCTCGGCTCGCGCGCGGCGGGCGCGGCGCCTGGCCAGCTGCCCCGAGGTCTGCAACCAGGCACGGTGCTCGTCCAGCGCGACAACCACCTCGTCAATGCCGTCACCGGTCTGTGCCACCGTCTTCACGATCGGCTGGCGCCAGTCGCCCTCCCGCCGCTCGCCGAAGTTGAGCATCCCTCGCAGCTCGCGCGCCACCTGGGGAGCACCGTCGCGGTCGGCCTTGTTGACGACGTACACGTCGCCGACCTCCAAGATGCCCGCTTTCGCCGCCTGGATGCCGTCACCCATTCCGGGCGCAAGCAACACCACCGTGGTGTCGGCGAGACCAGCGACCTCGACCTCGCTCTGCCCCACTCCGACGGTCTCGACGAGGACGACGTCGAAGCCGGCCGCGTCCAGCACGCGCATTGCTTGAGGTGACGACCACGACAGCCCGCCGAGGTGTCCGCGCGCGGCCATCGAACGGATGAAGACACCCTCGTCCAGGGTGTGGTCGCCCATCCGGACCCGGTCGCCCAGCAGGGCGCCACCGGAGAAGGGCGAGGACGGGTCGACGGCGAGGACACCGACTGTTCTCCCTCGGTCCCGAAAGGCGCGGAGCAGGGCGTTGGTGGTGGTCGACTTGCCCACGCCCGGCGGCCCGGTGAGCCCGATGACGTGGGCTCGACCCGTGTGCGGCGCCAGCGCTGCGCTCACTTCACGCAGCAG
>JBAVCA010000385.1:0-1911 GCA_049586475.1 Nocardioides sp. | reverse complement strand
GGTGATGCCCCCGCCGCTGGCCAAGGCGCGCAAGGGCCCGTCGCCGGCCGCCACCACCGGGTTCCTCTGCGTCGGCGCGGAGCAGCCCGTCGTCACGACTGCCAGGGCCAGACCAGCGAACAGGACGGAGACCCACTGCGACCTCCGTCTGCTAAGCACGCTTCTCCATCACCCGCGAAGCGGTGGCCGGAGGGGCGTCACTGCCGCACATCTTCTTCTTCCCTCGGATCCGGTAGTGCACCTCGTAGTAGTGCGGTTCGTAGACGTCCCGGTACTCCAGGCTGACCCCTACGATCGCGCCCGCGGAGACCGCGGTCGCCAAGCGGTAGCGCTTGTCGCTCCCGTAGTGGTGGTACCAGTCGCTGCCACCGGCGACGCGTCGGCAGTGCCGGAAGCGGGGCCGCTTCGCGGACCGGTCGTCGAACTGTCCGGACTCCTGCTGCGGCTCGTAGGACAGGTAGTACTGGCAGCTTCCGTCGGTGACCCGGTACCGGTTGTCGATCACGTGATACTTCACGGTTCCGACGTACTTGGTGCCGGTCCTCACCTTCGGGCCGACTGCACCCCAGCTGCCGGCGGCCCGCATCATCTCTGCCTTCTCCACCGGGTGCTTGGGCACCTTCAGCGCCACCTGATAGCTGCCCCCGTCCTCGTGGACGGTCTTGATCCACGCTCTGGTCCTGCCTACCGGGAAGACCGCGCCCAGGTTGGCGTCGAACCAGTGGGAGTTGATCACCCGAGATCGACACTCTCCACTGCCGCTCCCCCGACCCGCGCCGGTGCGCGCGCTGGGCGTCGTCCCGAGCTCGGTCAAGCTTCCTACCTCGACGCCGTCGAGGTTGCCGGTACGACGGAGCTCGACGGCCTCCGTCCTGCTTTCCGGCGCCGGCGCATCAGGGGGCATCCACCGCGTCCCCGCTGCGGTGAGCACCGCCCGCGCCGACGTGTGGTCGACCCAGGCCGCCCCAGAACGCTCCCTCGCCATGACCTGGACGTCGACGATCCCCCCGCGCGCCACGACGTGGTCCGGCAGCACCGCTAGGTCGGCGCGCACCTCGAAGGCGCCGGTGGTCGCGTCCAGCAGCACTGGCAGCTCCACTGCGTCGACGACCTCACCGATCTCGAGGTCGCGACTGGTGCGCGCAAACGCGGTCACCGCGCTGCGTCGCGGCGCCCGGCCGGCAACGACGGTGCCGGCTCGAGGCCCGGGTATGGGCGTCACGGTCGATCCCGCCGAGGCGGGCGGCCAGCTGCCGCGAGAGTCCGCCGCCGGCAGCACCTCAGCGCCGGCCGACGGGGAGTGGACGCCGCACACGATGGCGGCGAGGAACAGAGGAATGAAGCGTTTCATAGGGTCTCCAGTTGTCGGAGGGGTCGTGCGGTGGTGGGGGCGTGCCGGGGGTCCTCCCCCGGTCTCGTCGCGGGTCGTGCGCAGAGCGGCGTGAGGGGCTGGTCGGCGGCGCGCGCGTCATCGTGCGTGCCCTCGCGCGGAGAGCCGCCACCCCGACTCGTCGTGGCCCGCCAGCCCGATGGCGTGCAGCCGAGCCAAGGCTGCGCGCACCTCGAGCAGCCCGATGCCCGCGGCTCGGGCGATGGAATCCGGCCCCGCGCTCTGCGCCACCGGGAGCGCGTCGAGGACCTGTCGCTGACGAGGGCTCAGCCGGTCTCGCACGGTCGTCGCCTCGCGAAGCGGTTCCACCAGGTGGTTGCCCGCCTCGCCGACGAGCTCCAACACATCGGCACCCGAGGTCACCAGCGACATCGCGCCGGTCCTGAGCTGTTCGTGCACGCCGGAGGAGCTCACGCTCGTCACCGGACCGGGCACTCCCATCACCACCCGATTGAGGCGACCGGCCCAGGTGGCAGTGTTGAGCGCGCCGCTGCGGGTGGCCGCTTCGACGACGACCGTGC
>JBAVCA010000384.1:0-2442 GCA_049586475.1 Nocardioides sp. | reverse complement strand
AGCTCGGCATGTAGAGCACCGAGCGGCGCGGGCGGAAGTCGGTCGAGCCGGGGGTGGCGCTCATGCGTCGACCTCGATCGCGTCGTAGGTGGCCTTGAGCTCGGGGTCGGCGGCGGCAAGCTGCTCGGCGAGCTCGACCATCACCAGGCACTGCTTGAGCGAGGCGTCGTCCTCCATCTTGCCGTCGAGCATCACCGCGCCGGTGCCGTCGCCCATGGCTGCGACCACACGTCGGGCGTGGGTGATGTCCTCCACGGAGGGGCTGAAGACGCGGTTGGCGATCGCGATCTGCTTGGGGTGCAGGCTCCACGTGCCGACACAACCGAGCAGGAACGCGTTGCGGAACTGGTCCTCGCAGGCCACCACGTCGGCGATGTCACCGAACGGCCCGTAGTAGGGGTAGATGCCGTGCATCGCGCAGGCATCGACCATCCGGGAGATCGTGTAGTGCCACAGGTCCTGCTGGTAGATCGTGCGCTCGACGGTGCCATCGATGGCTCCGCTCGCGTCCTTGACGGGATCCTGGCGCACCAGGTAGCCGGGGTGGCCGCCACCGACGCGGGTGGTCTTCATCCGCCGGTCGGCGGCCAGGTCGGCGGGGCCCAACGAGAGCCCCTGCATGCGCGGGGATGCCCCGCAGATCTCCTCGATGTTGGCGACACCGCGCGCGGTCTCGAGGATCGCGTGGATCAGGATCGGCCGGGCCAATCCGGCCTTGGCCTCGAGCTGGGCGAGCAGCCGGTCGACGTAGTGGATGTCCTCGGCGCCCTGCACCTTCGGGACCATGATCACGTCGAGCTTGTCGCCGATGGCGGGCACCAGCGTGGTGAGGTCGTCGAGGGCCCAGGGGCTGTCCAGCGAGTTGATCCGGGTCCACAGCTGGGTCGGCCCGAAGTCCGTGGCCTGGGCGATCTGCACCAGACCCTCGCGTGCCGCGAGCTTGTTGTCGGCCTTGACGGCGTCCTCGAGGTTGCCGAGCAGCACGTCGGGCGCCCCCGATCCTGGTCCGACCATGCCGGGGATCTTGGCGGCCATCTTGGCGTTGCTCGGGTCGAAGAAGTGGATCGCCCGGCTGGGCCGGAACGGGATCTCGGTGAGTGGCGTCGGCGCTCCGACGGCGAGGGGGCGGAAGAAGTCCTTGGCGCTCTGCGATGCGGCGGGCATGGCCCGGAAGTTACCAGCGGCGCCCGCCACGCGATATGACGGATCTCTCCTCCCACCTGGTCGATGGCGTCACCGTCGAGGTCACCGCTGCTGCGGACGCCGCCGGAACCACCGTCGTCGAGGTGGGCCTTGCTTCGCGGGCGTCGAGGCCCGCCGTTCAGCCGCGAGCGCTCGTCGCTCGGCTCGGCGGGCTGCCCACGCCGCCACCGTCGACTCGACGTCGCGAGGCATCGTCACCAGCGGTGGCTGGCCCTCCTGCGGTGAGTAGCGGGCGCGCAGCACGCGGGCGTTGAAGTCGCCGACCTCGCGGCGTACGTCGTCCTCCCGGACGAGCTGGTCGAGCGTGCCGTCCAGTGCTGCGTCGTCCTTGCGCAGCTGCAGGGACGGTGGCAGGAGGACGATCCGCTCCCGCTCGATCAGCTGGTTGAGCCACCAGTCGGGATCGTGGTCACCGTCCAGCCCCGGGATCGGCTTTCCGGCGCCGGGGAGATCGTCGAAGTCGCCACGCTCCATCGCCACCCGGATCTGCTCCTCGACCCAGAGATGCTGGTTGGCGATCCGGGCGGCCGCGGCGCTCTCGCCACTGCGCTTCTGCCGCTCGCGCTCGTCGGTGGCCTGTGATTCTTCGGTCGGCCGTGCCTCGTCGGGTCGGCTGCGGCGCTCGGGATCGGTCATCGATATCACCTCGCGACGAGCCTAGCCAGGCGTTGCAACGCGGTTGCTGCGCCCGGATCCGGGGCGTAGCTCTAGGACTGCGCCACGCTCCAGGTGCCGCGGTGCACGACGTCCTGCCACGGCGTGCGCGGCCGGCTGGTCGGTGACCCCGAGGGGCCACCTGGAGCCGGGTGCCCGATCGTGATCACGCCCACCGGGTCGAAGACCTCAGGAATGGCGAACTCCGCACGTAGGGCTGGGACGCGCCCGTGGACGGTGCCGAAGAAGCAGGCTCCGAGCCCGGCGTCGGTGACGGTCTGCAGGATCAACAGGCTCGCCATGGCGGCGTCCATGTGCCAGAACGGCATCGGCCACCGGGCTTCGTCGCGGTCGGTCCAGCCCTTGTCGGCCTCGGCGTAGCGATCCAGGTAGGCGCTCTTGTTGCTGCACGGCAGGATCACGACCGGTGCGCGCATCATCCCCTGGAGCCACCGACCCGGATCCGCAGGCGAGGTCGCACGCTCGGTGCTGGCCGCCCAGAACCGGCGTACGTCGGCCGGGGTGTCGAGCACCAGGAATCCCCAGCCCTGGCTGAACCCGGCGCTCGGCGCGTGGGTGGCGTTC
>JBAVCA010000383.1:0-2140 GCA_049586475.1 Nocardioides sp. | reverse complement strand
GCTCGTCGATAGCAGTGACACCGATACGAGCTGCGGCGGAGTTACGGCCCTTGCGAACCAAGACCCATCTCCGCACTGCTGTCGAGTGCTCCGGTCTAGGTCCTGATCGGGTACTCGATGTGCTGGGCGTGGGCCTGGTGGTGGTGGAAAGGGCACAGCAGGACAGCATCGCGGGTGTTCGTCTCGCCGCCACTGGACCACGGGTGGGTGTGGTGGACGTGGCAGAACGCTCCCAGCGTCTCGCAGGTCGGGTGCTGACAGACCTTCTGCGCCACGATGATCGCGAGTCTCTGTGCCGGGGTGTGGAGGCGGTGGGAGCGGCCGAGGTCGAGGACGTGACCCTGTTTGTCGAGCACGGCGGGGATGATCTTGGCCTCGCACGCCCACCGGAGCAGCTGTCCGGGTGAGACCTTCACCCCGGCATCAGTCCTCCCGGACCTCTGGGTGCCTCGGGTGAAGATGTCGGCCTCAGCGGTCACGACGACGGTAGCGGCCAGCCCGCCCATCTGCGCGAGCCGGTCTGCGGGGAAGCGCTCGATGTATTCGGCGAACGCCCAGCCCAGCTTCTGCGGCGTCGGCTTCTCGTAGTCATAGGCACCGGCACCCTCGGTAGCGCGCACGTGCTTCGGGGACGCCAGTGCCTGGAGTGCCTTGCGCAACATCGCGCCCTGCGCCTGGGGCAGCGTGAACCTGCCATGCGACAGCCCCTCGCCGTCGTCCCACATCCGGAGCTCGGTCCTCTTGCGCGCCCGTGCCTCCAGCTCAGCGAGCTTCTTCGCCTCGTACTCGTCGGCACCCTCGGGATCGACCACCTCCACCAGCCGTCGACCCAGCTCCCGTAAGGCATGTGCGTCGAAGTCCGCCGCCTTCTCGACCAGATGCTCCTCGGCCGGAACACGTTGATCGGAGTGCTCCTCACCGAGGTCGGCGACTGCGGCACCAATCACCATCGCCTGCTCAGCCAGCACATCACCTTTCGCGACCGCGTCACGGGTGAGGTCATGCCTGGCCAGGGTCTCGGCCAGCTTGGTGCGACGGTGCGCCTCACCCTTCGTCAAGCGTGTCATTCGTGCCAGCCATACCGCCAGCGACCGGGCACCGATCTGTCCGGGCAGGTCCAGCGTGCTGGCCTGCCTCAAGGCGCGGGCCTCGAGCTCGGTCAACCTGGCCAGGTCGGCCTCGATGCGGGTGATCACCTCGGTCGTCTCTCCGGCGTCCAGGGACCACGCCGGAATGGTGGCGAGGTCGTCGAGGCCGGCTTCGAGCAGGTCGAGGAAGCCGGTGATCGGATGACCCGTCCCGGTGCCGTCGAGGTGCCTGCTCATGAGTCCACTCAAGCACTCAGCACCGACACCTCCGGCACTCAATCTGGCTCAACCATGGGGGTTGTGGACAAGTTCTTGGTCACCCGGCCTGTGGATAGTTCGTGGCTAGGTGACGGCGTGACCTCGATGACGTCAGCGCTGCAAGCGCGCTACTGTCACGACGTTGGTTCGTCGACTCGACCGCCCGCAGCCCGAAGCCCCTGTGCAACAGTGGTCGGATGAGCCCGCCCCCCGACGAAGCGCCGGCGGCCCGGCGTCGTGGGCGGCCAGGTTTTGACCAGGCCACGGTGCTGCGCACCGCGATCGACCTCTTCAACAAGCAGGGCTATGACCGCACCACCGTCGGCGACGTCGCCAACGCGTTGGGGCTGTCCAAGTCCGCGATCTACCACCATGTGACGTCCAAGGAGCACCTGCTCGCAGCGGCCCTCGATGAGGCGCTCGACGGCCTGACCTCGGCGGTCGAAAAGGCCCTCGAGGCAGGACCCGGCACCACCGCCGCACAGCGGCTGCGAACGGCGGTCCACGAGTCCGTCGAGATCTTGGTCGACTCGCTTCCGGCGGTGACGCTCCTCCTCCGGGTGCGTGGTAACAGCGAGCTGGAGCTCGACGCACTGAAGCGCCGGCGGCAGCTCGACGACCAGCTCGCGACCCTGGTCCGGGCGGCGGTCGACGAGGGTGCCGTACGCCGTGATCTTCCGCCGGAGCTGATCAGCCGGCTGCTGTTCGGGCTCGTGAACTCCCTGGTCGAGTGGTACCAGCCAGATGGTCCCGTGGATCGGGCGCTGCTCGCGGACGCCGTGACGAGCATGGCG
>JBAVCA010000382.1:0-5238 GCA_049586475.1 Nocardioides sp. | reverse complement strand
CGAGGACGGCGGCCAGATGCGCGACTTCGTGCACGTCGCCGACGTCGCCCGGGCGAACGTGCTGGCGCTGCGGGCGGTCGTCGCCGAGAAGGACGGTCACTACACCGCCTACAACGTCGCCTCGGGCCATCCGGTCACCATCCTCGACGTCGCCCGCAAGGTGGCCGAGGGGACCGGGTCCGGCAGCGAGCTGGCCCCTGACGTCACCGGTGGCTACCGGCTCGGCGACGTCCGCCACATCGTGGCCTCGAACGAGCTGGCTCGCGCCGAGCTCGGCTTCGCCGCAGAGATCCTGCCCGACCAAGGCCTGCCGGAGTTCGCCACGGTGCCGCTTCGGGCCTGACACCCGGTTGCTGCAGGAGCGCCGGGTCACAGGTCCTTGCGGAAGTGGACGTCGGCGGCGTCGGCGGTGGGCACGCCTTCCCACCGGAAGATCGCCTGGTAGCCGTGGCGCTCGTAGAAGCCCGGTGCCTGGAAGGTGAACGAGGTGACGAACACGTGCGAGCAGCCACGGGCACGGGCCTCGTTCTCAAAGCCCTCGAGGAGACGAGTGCCGAGCCCCTCGCCGCGGGAGCCCGCACGCACCCAGGTCATCGCGATCCCGCCGGCAAGACCCCAGGTCCAGCCGCTGAGGCCGGCGGCCAGGTCACCGTCGGCAGTCAGGATCTGCACGGTGAGCTCGCGCGCGGCCGCGATTCCTGGGGTGGCTGCGGCGTTGAACCGGTCGAGCTCGGCGGACAAGCGCGCGTCCAGGTCGGGCAAGCCGTCGGCGACCTCGGTGCGATAGTGGGGGTCGTCCATGGCGCAGGATGCTGTCAGACTCCGCGGCTGCCCGTGAGAGCGCCTGCCGACAGTGCGCGTGCGCTACCGGGGACGCACCTACCAGGAGTGGTAGAGCAGGTGCTCGAGCAGAAGTGCCGAGACGATCGGCACCGCGATCCCCACCCTCCGCCATCGCTCGGGCAGCAGGGCCAGCGACAGCGTGACCCAGGGGACGAAGGGAAGCCAGATGCGCTCGACCTCGGCCCTGCTCATCTGAGAAGCCGTGGCGATCAGCACGATCAGCACCCCGGCGGTGGCAAGGACCAGCACAGCGCGATCAGGATCGCTGCCCGCCGCGCCGGCCTGTGCGGTCCGGCGCTGTTGGACCACGTGCCAGAGCAGCACCGCGACGCCGGCGCCCAGCAGGGCTCCGCCCGAGTAGAGCAGCAGGGCCAGGTCGGCCCATGTCCAGTAGAGCCCGGGGCGGTCGGAAGCCAAGCCGTCCCAGTAGCGATCGGTGAGGACGGGATAGGCCTCCCACCAAGAAAACCCGAACGGCACGAAGGCCAGCACCGGAAGGAACGCCGCCACGATGGCGATCGGCAGCGGGCGTCAGGACCGGGCGACGATCAGCACCCCGAGCGCCAGCAGCCCGAGAAGCGGTAGCCCGTAGGACAGCATCATGCACCAGCCGAGGACCAGCCCGCCGAGGACGCCGTACGCCACCAGGCGTCGCGTCGTCGAAGCGGTCGCGGCCAGGGCCAACGCGGCCAGGCCCCAGGCAGCGGTCGCGGCGAACATCGCGTCGGCCGAGACCGCCATCCAGATCGCGGCCGGGCTGAGCACCAGGAACGGGGCTGCCCGACGCGCGGCAGCCTCGGCGTCCAAGGCCCGCAGCGTGACCAGAACGGCTACCGCGGTGGTGGCAGCGATCAGGATGACGATCGTGCTGGCGACGAACCCGTCGGCCAGGCCGAGGCGGGCCAGCGCGATGAAGAAGAGGGTCGCTCCAGGTGGGTGCCCGGCGACGTGCGTGGGCCAGTTGTTCTCGGCACCCGAGGCGTCGACGGAATCCTTCGGGATGCGGGAGACGAACTCATCGAGGAACGCTGGTACGTCGGTGATGGACCGGGCAGTCGGGAGGTACTCGAAGCCGTTGTCGAGCTTGTCGCCGACCCCGTCCCAGCCCCCGACGAGCGCCAACGAGAACATCCACGCCAGGCTGACGGCGAACGATGCCCACAGCAGGCGGCGCCACGGCAGTCGCGCGGCCAGGTCGATGGCGTGGCGCAGTCCCAGGAAGCCGATCAGGAGGGCCGGCAGCGTGCCGATCCCGAAGATCTTCGGCTCCCAGATCGAGTGCAGCGGGGAGACCGACCCGGGGGTGGCCCCGGGGTTGGAGCGCGAGTAGACCGTCCACCCGATCAGCGTCGGGAGGAAGGAGGCCACGACCAGGAGCGCCAGGGCGAGCCCGAGGCCGATCCACGGCACCCGCGCCGGGAGCGAAGAGCCGGCACCGGTCCCTTCGTCGTCACGTGGGGGAGCAGTCGACATGGGCTCACCCTAGGCATGAACAGTCGTGAACCCACAGGTCAGCGGCTCGGGCGTCATCTCTTCCCGAGCCTACGGATGATGCTCGGAGGTGGCCGGCCGGTCTAGGTTGAACCCTGTGCCGCACTGTGACCTCATCCTTCCGTGCCGCGACGAGGGCCCAGCGCTCGTCGCACTGCTGCCGCGGGTGTCAGATGTCTTCCACGTGATCGTCGTCGACAACGGGTCCAGCGACGACACCGCTGAGGTGGCGCAGCGGCTCGGCGCACAAGTCGTGCCGGAGTCGGTGCCGGGCTACGGCTCGGCGATCCACGCTGGGTTGGTAGCAGCCACCCACCCCTACGTGGCGTTCATGGACGGCGACGGTTCCTTCGACCCCGACGAGCTCCTCGCGCTGCTCGCCGACGTCGAGTCGGGAGAGGCTGACCTCGCTGTCGGTCGACGCCGCCCGGTACGCCGTGGCGTCTGGCCGTGGCACGCGCGTGCGGGCAATGCGCTGATCGTGGCGTGGTTGCGCCGCAGGATCGACCTCGACGCGCACGACATCGCGCCGATGCGGGTCTGCGGTCGCGAGCAGCTCGTGGCACTCGACGTACGGGACCGCCGGTTCGGCTACCCGGTGGAGCTCCTGCAGAAGGCCACGCGCGCTGGATGGCGGTTCAAGGAGCGCGACGTGGTTTACCACCCCCGCGCTGAGGGAACACGTTCCAAGGTGTCGGGTTCAGTCAAGGGGACGTTCCGGACGGCTCGGGACTTCTGGAAGGTGCTACGCGATGACTGACTCCCCGACCTCAGGCCTGCGGGTGCTGGTGATGGCGAAATCCCCGGTTCCCGGCGTGAGCAAGACCCGGCTGGCGGCCACGGTGGGCGACCAGGCCGCCGCCGATGTGGCAGCCGCCGCACTTCTCGACACCCTTCGCGCAGCAACGGCTGCCGTGGGGGCCGACTCCTGCGTCTTGGCCCTGGCCGGGGACCTCGTTGACGGCGCCCGCGCGGACGCCGTCCGTGCGGCTCTGTCCGGCTGGACGGTCCTCGCTCAGCGAGGCGACGGGTTCGACGAACGCCTGGTCCACGCCCACCTCGACGCGGGCGACGGAGCGCTGCTCCAGGTCGGCATGGACACCCCTCAGATCACGCCCGCGCTGCTGCACGCGGCAGCCAGCGCTCTCGATGATCACGATGCCGTGCTCGGAGCTGCCGAGGACGGCGGCTGGTGGGTGCTGGGTCGTCATGATGCCTCGGCGGCGACGGCGCTGCTCGGCGTCGAGATGTCGACCTCCACGACCTATGCGGACACGCACGCCTCCCTCGTCGCCAGCGGGCTCAGCGTGGCCACGACGACGGTGTTGCGCGACGTCGACGAGCGCGCCGACGCCGCCGAGGTCGCCCTGGCAGCACCGGGCACACTCTTCGCCCACGCCTGGAGCGCAGTGACCAGCGATGCCGCGCCGATGACCGAGAGCGGCCGATCATGACCGCGGACGAGACCATGTCGCACGAGCCGACCCTGATGGCGGAGGTGTCGTTCTCCACGATCTTTGCCCAAGCGCTCCAGGGGCACCCCACTGCGGTCGTCGGCCTGGAGGACCAGCCGAGTGTCCTGCCCATGTCCGAGTGGACTCGCGAGGCTGACCTGCACGACCACGCGTTGCTCGACCTGTGCGTCAGCGCGACGATCGACATCGGCTGCGGGCCGGGCCGACTCACGGCCGCTCTCGCGCGCCGCGGTCAGGTAGCCCTCGGGATCGACGTGGTGCCCGAGGCCGTGGGTCAGACCCGGGAGCGCGGTGGCTCGGCCCTGCATCGCGACGTGTACGACCCTCTCCCTGGTGAGGGACGCTGGCGCACCGCTCTGCTCGCGGACGGCAACGTCGGCATCGGGGGTGACCCGGTCGCCCTGCTGCGACGCGCCCGAGAGGTCATCGACCCCCGCGGACGCGTCGTGGTCGAGATCGAGGCCCCCGGGGTCGCCACCCGCACCGTGTGGGCCTCGCTCGAGACCGGAGGGATGCGCAGTCGTCCGTTTCGGTGGTCGGTGGTGGGTATGGACGACATCCAGGACCTCGTACAGCGCGCCGGGCTCATGATCACTGACACCCAATCGCTCGGCGCGCGCTGGGCCGTCGTGCTCGAGGAGCCCCGATGACGAACGTTGTCCTGCAGAAGATCCCGACCGAGGCGGACTTCTCGAGCCGGCTCAGGTCTCCCGCAGTGGCCGCCCGGGTAGGCCTGTGGCTGGGCGTCGCGTTCGGCGTCTGCTTCGTGACCGGACTGATCAGCCACTACGCCCAGAACGGCGACCAGCCCGTGCCGTTCCCGACCGCTCCTTTCTGGGGCTACCGGTTCACCCAGGGGCTGCACGTGATCAGTGGGACCGCAGCGATCCCGCTGCTCCTGGTGAAGCTCTGGTCGGTCTACCCCAAGCTCTTCGAGCGGGTCCCGTGGGGCGACGTGCGCGCGATGACCGTGACGGGCCTCGAGCGGCTCTCCATCGCCGTGCTGGTGGCAGGCGGAATCTTCATGCTCGTGACCGGCCTGCTCAACACCGCCCAGTGGTACCCGTGGAGCTTTTCCTTCCGCCCGGTGCACTACGCGATCGGCTGGGTGACCATCGGGGCCATGATCGTGCACATCGCGGTGAAGCTGCCGGTCATCCGCGACGCGCTCGCCGGAGACGTCGAGGACACCACCCACGACCGCCCCACCGCCACCGAGCACGGAGCGCTCAGCCGGCGCGGACTGCTCCGCGCCACGTGGGTGGCCACCGGCGTAGCGGTCCTCGCCACCGCGGGCAGCACGGTGCCGTTCCTGCGCAAGGTCTCCGTGCTTGCCGTGCGCACCGGCGACGGTCCGCAGGGCGTGCCGATCAATAGGTCTGCCGCGGCCGCTCAGGTCACCGCGGAAGACGGGGGCGACGGCTGGACC
>JBAVCA010000381.1:0-7625 GCA_049586475.1 Nocardioides sp. | reverse complement strand
CCAGCCAGCACCTGCCACGGGCCAGGCACTGACGCATCGCGCATCACGACGAACGGCTCTGTCATGGTCATCGGGGTCCACCTACCTACGCTGAGAGGACGTCCACACGGCGAAGTCTGCCATCCGCGCTGATCGGAAGGACCGCTTCGCGGCAGAAGCGTGCGCCTACCCAGCAGCAGCCCAACTTCGCGTGACGTCGGGGCCCAGGGGTCGTTGAGCCGCACCACCCAAGACAAGGACTGACCAGATGCAGAACGAGCACGTAGTTCCTCCCTACGCCTTCATGACCGTTGGCTTCTTTTTCGCGGCGTTCGGCTGCCCCGCTTACTTCGCGCAGGAGTCCTACGACGCACCGTTATGGCTCGGTCCGTTGCTCCTCATGGGCGCGGTCGCATTCCTGAGCATCAGCGTCATCAGCATTGGCGTCACGAACGGCATCGCCCGCGCTCACCTGGTCGGACCTGTTGATGCCCCGAGCCGCGAGGCATCAGCCTCTCGCTGAGCGTCCGGATCTCGGCATGTCCGCGCGGTCGCGCCAGAACCGGATGGCCGCGTGCGCACGCTACGCGGCAGAACCGTGCGCCGATGTCGGTCGCATGTGAGACGTTCGCGACGTGAGGATCTACGTGGCCGGGCCACTCGCCGACATCGAGACCGTTCAGGCAGTGCAGGCTGCCGTTGTCGCGGCAGGACACAAACTCACTTTCGACTGGAGTCGGGGCAAGGACGTCACGTTCGTCGGGGGCTACGCGTCCCGTCCGGACGTCTCCGCCAGCCTGGCTGCCGACGACCTCAACGCCGTCTTGGCAGCGGACGCCGTGCTCGTCGTGGCGTCGGATCATGACGGTCGAGGAATGTTCGTTGAACTCGGAGCCGCCCTTGCCCGCGCTTGTCGCGGGGACCTCGATCACGTTGTCGTCATCGGCCAGATCCGACACGAGAGCGTCTTCTTCCATCACCCGGTCGTCAGGCGGGCATCGACCGTGGATGAATGGCTGGCCAGTCTCGTCTGACGCAGCGTCGAATCATTGGCACGACCTCGCGCGGAATGCGGCAGGCGAGTGAGGCTGAGCGAGGCGACCGGATTCGCTGCGGGCGGGGCTGGCAACCGACTACTCGTCCTTGAGGGCACCATCGACCATGACCCACGGTGCTGGCCCGTCCGGTCATGGTGAGCGGCGGTCGGGCCCTTTGAGTCCGACACTCTGGGATCTGCGCCGTCCAGTCGAGTACGAGTGCGCGTTCGAGGGGCCTGGCTCAAGCCTTCGAGCCGACGGAGACGAGATACTCCTGGCCGAAGGACGCAGTCCCGTCGGACCCGCGGTCCCAGCGATCACAAAAGGCGTCAACGGCCTCGTCGAACTCCCCCTCCCGGCCGTTGCCCTCCGCGTTGCGTCTCGCGACGATCGTGGGTCCGTAGTAGGCCTTGAAGTGCTCGCCGTAGCCGCGAGCCTGGGGGAAGGCGGTGATGACCAGGTCCTCGCGTAGGTGGTCGCCGAAGGTGACCCGGTCGCCGAAGAGCTCGGCGAGGTGCGCCGGACTGCCCCAGAGCGGCGGCGACGATGCGCCCGGGGGCGGCGGCGGGGCGAACGGTTTCATCGTCGCGAACAGGTCGCCGATCATGCCCTCCGGGGTCCAGCTCAACAGACCAATCGTGCCTCCGGGCTTGCAGACCCGCACCAACTCGTCCGCGGCTGCCTGGTGGTGCGGGGCAAACATCACCCCGATCGACGACATGACCACGTCGAACTCGCTGTCGGCGAACGGCAGGTCTTCGGCATCCGCCGGGGTCCAGGTCACCGTCACCCCGGACTGCTCGGCGCGGGCCTGTCCGACCTCGAGCAACTCGGGGGTCAGATCGCTGGCAATAACGTCGGCGCCGGTGGTGGCGGCCGGGATGGCAGCGTTGCCGGTCCCGGAGGCCACGTCGAGGACTCGCTGGCCTGCAGTGATGCCGCAGGCCTGAACCAGCCGCGGTCCGAGGGGGAGCAGGAACGTCTCCACCATCCGGGGGTAGTCGCCGGAGGACCACATGGTGCGGTGTCGAGCCTTGAGCTCCTGATCGTCTGTGGTCATCACTCACTATAGGACCGGCGGCGGTCCATAGGCACCGCGCGCGACTGAGCTTTTTCGTCAGGCTCGACGCGCCTGAGCAGCTGATGACAGATCCGTCGCGGAACCCGACATCCGAGAGCGCGACGCCGCGCTAGGACATGAACAGGGTGTGCATCTCCACCTGGAACTCGAGCTCGCCCCACGGCACGGCTCTCGCAAGGCCGATTGGGTACTCAGACGTCGGCGTGACCGCGGAACGCAGCAGATCCGTGCATCTCAGTCCGGGTGAGCGGACGACGACTTCCGAGCGCGATTCATTATCGCGCCGATGACCTCAGTCTTCGCCTCGGCATAGGCGTTCATGTCCGGCCAGTTCTGATCGATGAGGGCGCGCTTGGTGCGCTCGTACAGGTCGCGGTCGTCCGGCACTGAGCGCAGGTGGTCGCGAAAGAGCAAGAGGTCCAGCGCCTCCTGATCGCCTACTTCGTAGATGTGCACATGGACATCGCGGGCGGGGGTGCGCACCATGCGATGCCCAGGCTCGCGGACGCGGAGCTCGTAGCCAGCATCCAGAAGTCGGTCGAGGTAGTCCTCCTCGGCCGTGATGTCCTCGACCGTCACGAGGATGTCGACGATCGGCTTCGCGGCCAGACCCAGCACTGCCGTCGACCCGGCGTGTTCGACTCGAGCGGCCAGTCCGAGAGCGGCATGGATCCGTCGTTGGTGTTTGGCATACGTCTCAGGCCAGTGCGGGTCGGAGTCGACCAGCACGAGGTCGCGCTTCTCGGTGCCACCGACAAGTTCCACCGTTACGACGTCTGGTCGGCGAGGTCTACGGCCTGCGGGCACCTCTGAAGTGTTCCATGTCCGCCCGCCGATTGTCGGCAGCGGACAGCACCCTCAGTGCGCCATGTCGACGAAGCGCGAGTAGTGGCCCTGGAAAGCCACGGTGATGTCACGGGTCGCGCCGTTGCGGTGCTTGACCACGAGGAGGTCGGCCTCACCGGGACGGGTCGACTCCTTTTCGTAGGCGTCGTCACGGTGCAGCAAGATCACCATGTCGGCGTCCTGCTCGAGCGATCCGGACTCCCGCAGGTCGCTCATCATCGGTCGCTTGTCGGCGCGCTGCTCCGGACCACGGTTGAGCTGCGAAAGCGCGATGATCGGCACCGACAGCTCCTTGGCGAGGAGCTTGATCTGACGAGAGAACTCCGAGACCTCGAGCTGCCGTGACTCGACCTTGCGCCCCGACGTCATCAACTGCATGTAGTCGATGACGATGAGCTGGAGGTCATGGCGCTGCTTGAGCCGACGAGCCTTGGCCCGAATCTCCATCATCGTCATGTTGGGGCTGTCGTCGATGAACATGGGTGCGCTGGAGACCTTGCCCATGTGCCGAGCGAGCTTGTCCCAGTCGGCAGAGTCCATCTTGCCGTTGCGGATGTGGTTGAGCGGGACCTTCGCCTCGGCCGAGAGCAGCCGCATCGAAATCTCCGAGCGCGTCATCTCGAGGCTGAAGAAGACGCTGGTCAAGTTGTTGGTGATCGAGGCCGCGCGACAGAAGTCGAGGGCCAACGTTGACTTTCCCATCGCGGGCCGCGCCGCCACGATGATCATCTGGCCGGCGTGCAGACCGTTGGTCAAGTCGTCGAGGTCGGCGAAGCCGGTGGGCACGCCGTAAAGGCCGGACTCGCGGTTCTCGATCGCCTCGATCTCGTCGAGGACCTTGTCCATGATGTCGCTGAGCGGGGCGTAGTCCTCGGCGGCTCTGCGCTCGGTGATCTGATAGACCTCCGCCTGGGCACGGTCGACGATGTCGTCGACCTGCCCCTCGCCGGCGTAGCCGTACTGGGCGATCTTGGTGCCGGCGTCGACGAGGCGGCGCAAGATCGCCTTCTCGCGCACGATCTGGGCGTAGTACTCGGCGTTGGAGGCGATCGGGACATTGGCAGCCAACGTATGCAGGTAGGGAGCGCCGCCGATCTTGACCAGCTCGCCCCGACGCTGGAGCTCGGCGGCCACGGTGATCATGTCGACCGGTTCCCCGCGACCGAAGAGATCGATGATCGTGTCGTGGATCGTCTCGTGCATCGGACGGTAGAAGTCGGTGCCTCGCAGCACCTCGGAGACCTCGGCGATGGCGTCCTTCGAGATCAGCATCGAGCCGATGACGGACTGCTCGGCGGCCATGTCTTGCGGCGGCGTGCGGTCACCAGCGGAGTGCGGAGCCTGACCCGGCTGGAACGCTGCTGGACCGTCGCCCCAGTCGTCGAAGGGCGGCTCTGGGCTCGGTCGGTGGTCGGAGTCGGTGACGCTCACGGTCTCGCTTCCGGATGGCAGATGGTGGTGCTGTGACGCTAGGGACGGGCACCGACATGAGGGGGTCGGACTCGCGAACCTACGGGTCGGTGGGGTCTCCGCGTAACCGGCTTGTCCACAGCCCCTGTGGATAAGCCGCGCATACCCGTGGACGACACGCGATCCGCTGTGCACAGCCTGTGGAGGGGGTTGTGCACAACTCTCGGCAAGAATGGCCCACACCGCTCCTGACCTGCGGAAATGCTGACGAGACGTGTGGAAGAAAAAGAATTTTCGAACTTTTTTGGTTTCGGTGAACTCGCCTCGACGCGTCCGGTAGGTTCGCAGCCGAGCAGCTCTGAGCCGGCGATATCCACAGAGCTCGGTGAATGTTTCACCAACTGGCTCCGCGCCTCGCCGACCCCTAGGTTCGTGTCCGTGAGGGAACGGGTGGGAGCGCGATCGGACCGCGAGATCCTGCGCTTGGCGGTTCCGGCTTTCTTGGCGCTCGTCGCCGAGCCGCTCTTCCTCCTCGCGGACGCCGCGGTCGTCGGGCGCCTCGGAACGCCGCAGCTCGCAGGGCTGGGAATCGCCGCGGTGATCCTTCAGACGGCGGTGGGCGTGTGCATCTTCTTGGCCTACGGCGCCACCGCCGGGGTAGCGCGCCGCCTCGGGGCCGGCAACCTGGCCGGAGCGCTGAGCCACGGCGTGGACGGGATGTGGCTGGCCACCGTGCTCGGAGCCGTCCTCACCCCGCTGTGCCTGGTCTTCACCGAGCCGCTGATCGGACTGTTCGGCGCCACGGCCGACGTCGAAGGCTTTGCCGCCGACTACCTGCGCGTGGCCGTACTCGGGATCACCCCGCTGCTCCTGATGCTGGCCGCGACCGGGGTCCTGAGGGGCCTCCAGGACACCCGCACGCCCCTGGTCGTGGCTGTGGTCGGCAACCTGCTGAACATCGTTCTCAACGTCACCCTCGTGTACGGCGTCGGGCTCGGCATCGCCGGCGCTGCGCTCGGGTCGGTGATCGCCCAGGTGCTCTCCGCCGGGGTGCTGGTCACGGTCGTCGTGCGCGTGGCTCGACGCGAGGGCGCCTCGCTGCGCCCGGACCCTGCCGGTATCAGGCGCGCCGGGCGAGCGGGTACGCCGCTGATCATCCGGACCCTGACCTTGCGCGCCGCACTGCTCGTCACGACGTACGCCGTCAGCCTGGGCGCCGCCGGGGGTGCGACCGAGATCGCCACTCACCAGCTTGCTCTGACGCTGTGGGGCTTCCTGGCCTTCGTGCTGGACGCGATAGCGATCGCTGCCCAGGCGCTGACCGGACGGTCGCTCGGCGCCGGGGACCAGGACGGAACCCGGGTGCTGACCCGGCGGATGATCCGGTGGGGGGTCGTCAGCGGCCTCGTCACCGGGGTCGCCCTCGGCGCCCTCAGCCCGGTGCTCGGGTCCCTGTTCACCTCAGACCCGGAGGTGCGTTCGCTGCTCGTGCCGGTGCTGGTCGTGGCCGCGATCGGGCAGCCGGTGGCCGGGGTGGTCTTCGTGCTCGACGGTGTCCTCATCGGTGCCGGTGACGGTGCCTACCTTGCCTGGGCCGGGCTGGTGACCCTGGGCCTCTATGCGCCCGTGGTGCTCCTCGTCGCCGGCTGGGGTGGTGGCGTCGTGGCGGTCTGGATCGTGTTCGCCACGCTCTTCATGGGTGCACGTCTGGTCACCCTCGTACACCGCGAACGCTCGGGCACCTGGCTCGTTCCCGGGGATGCGTAGAGTCCGCGGCGTGAGACCACTCCAGGCCGCCGCGATGGGCTACGTCGTCATCGCGCTCTTCGCCCGCCAGGGAGGCTATGACCTGCTGGCCGATCCGCTGGGGTGGCTGCTCGTGCTCCTTGGCGTCAGCCGGTTACCCGATCCGGTCGACCGCGCCGCCCTGCTGTACGCCGGGACGCTTGCGCTCCTGGTCTCGATCCCGCTGTGGGTGCCGACCGTCCTGGAGGCCATCGCGAACGAGGACGATTCGCTCGCCTGGGCAGCCGACCTGCCGGCACTCGTGTTCGCCGCGCTGCTCTTCCGCCAGCTCGGCCGAGCGGCCTTGGCGGCCGGCGATGCAACTGCCTCGACGGTCCTGCAGGGGCTGGTGACTTTCGTGGTCGTGGTCGCCCTGCTGCCGGTGCTCGTGTTCGGCGCCGGGTTCAGCGGTTTGGAAGATCTCGCCGGAGGATCGGGCCAGCTGCTCAACGTCGTCAGCGTGGCGGTGCTCTTTGCCTACTCCGGACGCGACTGGGCCGGCTCTGCCCAGACGACCACCTGAGAACGCTGCGAGGGCACCTCCCGTCCAACGACCGACGGCCGCCACCCTGGAACAGGGTGACGGCCGTCGGCCATGGTGCGGTGCAGCTGAGTCAGGCCGGGATGACGTTCAGGGCCACCGTGGCCGAGACGTCGTCGTGCAGCTTGACGGCGATCTTGTGGGCGCCGAGCGACTTGATCGGGTTGGTGACCACGATCGTGCGCTTGTCCACCGGCTCGCCGGCAACGTCGCCGAGAGCAGCGGCAATCTCGGAGACCGTGACAGCACCGAAGAGCCGTCCCTCGGCGCCGGCACGAACCCGAAGGTCGATCGCACCGGACTGCAGCTTGGCCTGCAGCTCCGCGGCGTGGTCGTGGTCGCGCACCGAGCGCGTCGCACGTGCAGCCTTGATGGAGTCGACCTGCTTCTGGCCGCCCTTGGTCCAACGCGTGGCAACGCCGCGCGGGATGAGGTAGTTGCGGCCGTAGCCGTTCTTGACCTCGACGATGTCGCCGGCGCCGCCGAGTCCATCGACTTCCTGGGTAAGGATGAGCTTCATGTCAACCTCTCTCAGCGACCGGTGGAGGTGTAGGGAAGCAGAGCGACCTCGCGGGCGTTCTTGACCGCGATCGCCACGTCCCGCTGGTGCTGGACGCAGTTGCCGGTCACCCGGCGCGCGCGGATCTTGCCTCGGTCGGAGATGAACTTGCGGAGGAGGCCGGTGTCCTTGTAGTCGACGCCGGTCGCCTTCTCCTTACAGAATTGGCAAACCTTTTTCTTGGGCTTGCGCATCACTGCCTTGGCCATTGTGGTGCTTCCTTTCTAGAAGCCCGGCCCTGCGAAGCAGGGACGGAATGGTGACGGATGTGCGATGGAGGGTGGTGCTGGTGGATCGGACCTGATTCGCAGCGGACTCAGAGCCCGGGATTCAGAGGGGAATCAGAAGGGTGGCTCATCAGAGCCGACGCCCGGGGCGCCCCACGGG
>JBAVCA010000380.1:0-2446 GCA_049586475.1 Nocardioides sp. | reverse complement strand
CGCGAGGGCCTGGGTGGCGTACGGGTTTGCCCACGTCGCCGCGGCGCTGTCGGATGGTGCGGACGGACCGGTGCGATAGCCAGAGGCGCCGGTTCTCGCGAACTCGCCGGGCGGTGCGGACGGCGGCGGGTAGGCCGGCCGGGCGAGCTCGGTGAAGTACGGGTCCTGCGCGTCGTCCCCAGTCGGCGGCGGGGGCGTCGGGTTCTCGTCGGTCATGTGTCCACTGTGCTGACCGCTCCTGTGACCAGGCTGAGACGACGCTGGGGCCCGGGCAAGAATGCTCGCCGGTGTCCCCACCTCCGCTGCTGCGAACTGTCGGTGCCGGTCGCTTGGCTGGTCCCATGCCCCCGCCGACACCCCGCTTCTGGGTCGCCTCGATCAGCCTCGACCACGTCGTCGCCGCGGTGTCGGCGGGCTTCATCCAGGCCGGCCACGGAGCGGACACGCGCCTGCGGAGGCTGGCCCGTGGTGACGGCGTCGCGTTCTACTCCTCACGGGCTGCCCGGAGCAGTGCCAAACCCCTGCAGCAGCTGACGGCGCTGGGGGAGGTGGCCGACGACGAGCCGCGCCGTACTGAGGGGCTGCCTGACCCGGCGCCCTGGCGACGACGTGTCGACTTCGAGGACGTACGAGCCGTGCCGATCCGCCCGCTGCTCCCGATGCTGGGCTTCATCACCGAGGAACAGCGGTGGACGATGCCGTTCCGCGGCGGACTGCTCGAGGTGACCCCTGGCGACTTCGGCGTCATCGCGGGTGCGCTGCGCGACGCTGCCACGGTGGACGATGCGTTCTCCACCTCCGGGCGCCGAGCGGAGCGGTGAGGTGCTCGGCGGTACCGGCTCCCCGTGGTCAGACGGGGAGGCCGAGCCCGTTCAGGTCGGCGCGAAGCCGCTCGGCCTCGGTGAAGACGAGGGCCCGGATCCCGCACGCGTGCGCTGCCGCGACGTTGTCCTCACGATCATCGACAAAGACCAGCGACGACCGAGGAAGACCTGTGCGCGCGACGAGGAGCTCGTAGACGGCATGGTCGGGCTTGGCGAGCCCTTCGACGCCCGAGACCACGACCTCCTCGAGCAGCTCGAGGAAGTCGAAGCGCGCCGGAGCATGGGGATACAGCTCGGCTGACCAGTTGGTCAGCCCCCACTGCGACACGCCGGCGGAGTGCAGCTCCCGGACGAGTTCGACGCTGCCCGGGACCTCGCCCAGCAACGACTTCGCGAAGTGCGGGCGATAGGACCGGCCGTGAGTCGACCACTGCGGGTGCTCGGCATCGAGCCATGCCTCGGCGTCCTCCCACGTCCCCCCGGAGTCAGGACCGTGGTTCCACTCTCGGAAGTCGAACGCCGCCAGGAACCGACGAGCCTCATCGGCACCGACACCTGCAGCGATCGCTGCTTGCGGGTCCCAGTCGATGAGGACGTTGCCGAGGTCCCAGACGACCCCGCGGACCACTCCGTCTACTTCCACCGCTCGGAGGCCGGCACGAAGTCCAGCCGGCGCTCGCCGGTGTAGATCTGCTTGGGGCGCGCGATCTTCTGCTCCTTGTCCTGGACCAGCTCGACCCACTGCGCGAGCCAACCCGGGGTCCGGCCGATGGCGAAGAGCACCGTGAACATCTCGGGCGGGAACTGGAAGGCCTCGTAGATCAAGCCGGAGTAGAAGTCGACGTTGGGGTAGAGCTTGCGCGAGACGAAGTACTCGTCCTCTAGCGCGATCTTCTCCAGCTCTTTCGCGATCTCGAGCAGCGGGTTGACGCCGGTCACCTCGAAGACGTCGTCGCAGGCCTTCTTGATGATCGTCGCGCGCGGGTCGAAGTTCTTGTAGACCCGGTGCCCGAAGCCCATCAGGCGCTCGTTGCCTTCCTTGACCCCTTGGATGAACGCCGGGATGTTCTCCTTGGACCCGATCCGACGCAGCATCTTGAGCACCGCCTCGTTGGCGCCACCGTGCAGCGGGCCATACAGAGCAGCGACACCGGCGCCGACCGCCGAGTAGGGGTCGACCTGGGAGGAGCCGACCGAGCGAACCGCGTTGGTGGAGCAGTTCTGCTCGTGGTCGGCGTGCAGGATGAAGAGCACGTCGAGCGCCTTGACGAGCCGCTCGTCGGCCTCGTACTTCTGCTCGCTCATCTTGAAGAGCATCGAGAGGAAGTTGGCGGTGTAGCTCAGGTCGTTGTCGGGGTAGACGAACGGCTTGCCCTGTGCGTTGCGGAACGACCAGGCGCCCAGCGTCGGCATCTTGGCGATCATCCGCACGGTCTGGATGTGGCGGTTGTCGGCGTCGGAGATGTTGCCGGCGTCCGGGTAGAAGGTCGACAGTGCGCCGACCGAGGCCATCAGCATGCCCATCGGGTGGGCGTCGTAGCGGAAGCCCTCCATGAAGCTCTTGACGTTCTCGTGGACGAACGTGTGGTACGTGATCTCGTGGACCCAAGCCTCGTACTCGG
>JBAVCA010000379.1:0-7699 GCA_049586475.1 Nocardioides sp. | reverse complement strand
GGTGCCGCCGACGTCGCTGCCCCGCTCGATGACGACGAAGTCGCGCTCACCGGCGTCCTGGAGCTTGATCGCCGCGCAGAGCCCGGCGAAGCCGGCTCCGATGACGAGATGGTCGACGAGGATCGAGGTCATGGGGCTGACGGTATTGCCCTTATTGAATGAATGTCAATAGAATGCGGGGGTGACCGCCAAGACCTCGAAGCCCGCAACGCGGAGCAGGCTCAGTCCCGACGAACGGCGCCACCAGCTGCTCGACCTGGGCGTACGACTGCTGGCGACCCGGTCCATCGACGAGCTCTCGATCGACCTGTTCGCCGAGGAGGCCGGGATCTCTCGCGGCCTGTTGTATCACTACTTCGGCAACAAGCACGCCTTCCACGAAGCCGTCGTCAGGCGCGCGGCCGACGACCTGATCGCCCAGACGGCTCCGCCGGCCGACGGCGATCCGCTGCAGCGGTTGAACGTGTCGCTGGCCGCCTACCTGACCTACGTCGAGCACAACTACGAGGGCTACCTGTCACTGGTCAAGGGTGCGGCGAGCGGCAACGAGACCATGCGAGCGATCTACGACGAGGCCCGCTTCGCGCTGACGGACCGGATCTTTCGGGAGGACGCGCAGGCCGAGATCATCCCGGACTCCCCGACGACCCGGTTGGTGGCCCGCGGCTGGGTGGCCATGTGCGAACAGCTGGTGCTGAGCTGGGTGGAGGAGCCGGGCGAGGTGGCCCGCGAGGAGCTCCTGGCGATCATGACCGGCTCGTTGCCGGCCCTGGTCGGCGCCCTGGACTGAGCCGCCGAATCCTGCTCAGGCTCCGGAGACGACCGCCGCCAGCTGGTCGAGGCCCCAGGCAAGGTCCTCCTCGGAGATGACGAGCGGGGGAGCGAGACGGATCGTGGAGCCGTGCGTGTCCTTGGCCAGGACGCCGCGGGCCATCAGTCGCTCGCACACCTCGCGACCGGTGCCGACGGCTGGGTCGATGTCGACGCCTGCCCACAGGCCGCGCACCCGGACGGCGAGCACCCCGTGACCGACCATCGCCTCGAGCCGGTCGCTCAACATCGTGCTGAGGTCGGTGGCGCGCTGCTGGAACTCACCGGTCGCCAGCATGTCGACGACCGCGGTGCCGACAGCACAGGCCAGGGCGTTGCCGCCGAACGTGGAGCCGTGCTGACCGGGTTGGAGGACCCCCAGGACGTCGCGGTCCGCCACGATCGCCGAGACCGGGACGACCCCACCGCCGAGGGCCTTGCCGAGCACGTAGATGTCGGGGACGACGTCCTCGTGGTCGCAGGCGAACGTCTTGCCCGTGCGGCCCAGGCCGGCCTGGATCTCATCGGCAGCGAACAGCACGTTGTTGCGGGTGCAGGCGTCGCGAATGCCGCGCAGGTATCCCTCCGGCGGGATGACGACTCCGCCCTCGCCCTGGATCGGCTCGACGAGCACCGCGACGGTGGTCTCGTCGATGGCTGCCTCGAGGGCGGCGAGGTCGCCGTACGGCACGGTGGTGAAGCCGGGAGCGAACGGGCCGAAGTCGGCACGGGCCTCCTCGTCGTCGGAGAATCCCACGATGGTGGTGGTGCGGCCGTGGAAGTTGCCGCTGGCCACGATGATGGTGGCCTGGTCGGCCGGCACGCCCTTGACCTGGTAGCCCCACTTGCGTGCCACCTTGATGGCTGTCTCGACAGCCTCGGCGCCGGTGTTCATCGGCAGCACCAGGTCCTTGCCGCACAGGTCGCCGAGCTTGGCGGTGAAGTCGGCGAACTGGTCGTGCACGAAGGCCCGGCTGGTCAGGGTGAGCTTGTCGAGCTGCTCGTGCGCGGTCGCGATGAGGTGGGGGTGCGAGTGCCCGAAGTTGAGCGCGGAGTATCCCGCGAGCAGGTCGAGGAAGCGCGTGCCGTCGACGTCGGTCATCCAGGCGCCCTCGGCGTGGGCGACCACGACGGGAAGCGGGTGGTAGTTGTGAGCGGTGCGGGCCTCGGCCCGGCCGAACTCGGTGACGGCGTTGGTGCTCACGGACTCGGTGACGGTCATGCGGATCACGCTCCTCTCGGGTCTGGACCCACGGTAGCGAGCCGCCCCCAGATTGTCAGACAATGTGAGGCGAGGCCATTCGTCGGCGACCCACCCCGGATCGGGTGGCGAGGTCAGGTGGCCAGCATGTCCCGCACGGCCAGGGAGGCGAACACCATCGCCGAGCCGAGCGGTGCTCCCGGACCGGGATAGACCGGCCCGAACATGGAGGCCGTGGAGTTGCTGGCGGCGTAGAGACCGGGGATCGGCGAGGCGTCGTCGCGCACCACGCGGCCGGCGGCGTCGGTGACCAGACCACCCTTGGTGCCCAGGTCGGAGAGCACGAAACGCGCGGCGACGTACGGCGGCTGGTCGACCGGAGTAAGGGCCTTGTTGGGACCGACACCGCCGGTGAAGAAGGTGTCGTACTCGTCGGCGCCGCGCCCGAAGTCCTCATCGACGCCGCTCGCGCAGAACCCGTTGAAGCGCTCGAGCGTGGTCTCGAGTGCTCCGGGGGGCAGCCCGGTGGCCTCTGCCAGCGCGGCGACGGTGTCGGCCTGCACCCAGGTGCCGGCAGCCAGGTGCTCGGCAGGGTCCCCCTCGGGCATCGCGATGCCGGGGAGCCGGCCTCCCTCACGGGAGTCGAAGACGAACCACGACGGCACCCGGGTCGCGTCGTCCGGACCGGCAGCGGCCATCTTGCGTCCGAACCGGTCGTAGGGCAGCGATTCGTTGGCGTAGCGGGACCCGGAGGCATCGACCATCACGCCGCTGCGGAAGCCGAGGGTGAACGAACCGCCGCCGTCGGGCTGTTCGAGCCCGGGGCAGAACCACCCCAGCGCGCGGAAGTCCGTCGCGGCGCCGATCGCGACAGCTGCCGTGATCGGCTCTCCGAGGTTGGCACCGCGCGGAGCCATGCTCCACGCCACGTCGCCCGGTATGCCGTGCGTGGCGCGCAGCGCGGCGTTGCCCTCGAAGCCTCCCGCCGCGATCAGCACCCCGCGACTCGCGCGCAGCTCGACGGGGGAGGCCTCCGGCGTGGTGCACCGCACCCCGACGACTCGCGCGTGCTCGACGACCAGCTCGGACATCGCGTGCCGGGTGAGCACCGTGCCGCCCTCGCGCAGGAAGATCATCGCGAGTCGGGCGATCAGCGCCTGCCCCCCGGTGAGGGTCCGTCGTCCGGGTGCGCCGGCCCGGTCGAGCTCGACCGGTGGCCTGACCAGCGCCGACACCTGCTCGGGGAGGGCATCGCGCTTGATGCTCACCGGTTGGATCGAGCGCCCCATCGGCACGCGGCCGGGGGCGTCGTAGTACTCCGGGAACGGCAGCCACTCGAAGTCCAGGTCCCGATCGCTCTCCAGCTCGGCGACCAGCTCGGGGGCGTGCGCGAGGAAGGCGTCGAGCTTGGCTGCGGTGGCCGGCGTTGCAGCGTCGTCGAGGATCGCGGTCAGGTAGGCGCGCGCTCCTGCGGTGGAGTCGGGCAGACCAGCGCGTTGCTGCACCTGGCTGCCGGGGAGCCAGCAGGCTCCGCCGGAGTAGGCAGAGGTCCCGCCCAGGAGGCCGGTCTTCTCGACGACCACGACGCTGAGGCCGGCCTTGGCGGCGAGGGCGGCTCCGGTCAGGGCGCCGCCGCCGGAGCCGACCACGATCACGTCGTACTGCTGGTAGGTCACGGGCTGATCGTGCAACTAGAACGTGTTCTAGCGCAAGGCGGGCGGGCGACCGGTTCGACGCGACGGGCAGAATGGCGTGGTCATGTCTTCTCCTACTCCTCCAGGCGCCGACGGCCTGCCTGACCGACAGCTCGTGATCACCTATCCGCCTGATCTGCCGGTCAGCCAGCGTCGTGACGACATCGCCGAGGCGATCCGCGGCCACCAGGTCGTGATCGTCGCCGGCGAGACAGGCTCGGGCAAGACGACCCAGCTGCCGAAGATCTGCCTCGAGCTGGGTCGGGGGCTGCGCGCGGAGGGCGCGCGCACGGGCGGGCTGATCGGGCACACCCAACCGCGCCGGATCGCGGCCCGGTCGGTGGCCGAGCGCATCGCCGAGGAGCTCGGCACCCGGATCGGTGAGCCCGACAGCATCGTGGGCTACCAGGTCCGCTTCACCGACCGCACGACGCGCTCGGGTCGGGTCAAGCTGATGACCGACGGCATCCTGCTGGCCGAGCTGCAGCGCGACCGGCAGCTGACGAAGTACGACACGATCATCATCGACGAGGCGCACGAGCGCAGCCTCAACATCGACTTCCTGCTCGGCTACCTCAAGCGGCTGCTGCCGCGTCGGCCGGACCTCAAGGTGATCGTCACCTCCGCCACCATCGACGTCCAGCGATTCGCCGAGCACTTCGCGGACTCCTCCGGCAAGCCGGCCCCCATCGTCGAGGTCTCGGGGAGGACCTTTCCGGTGGAGGTTCGCTACCGCCCGCTGATCGACGTCGCGGAGGACGACGAAGAGGGCGAGACCGTCACCCGCGACCAGACCGAGGCGATCGTGGAGGCCGTCGGTGAGCTCTCCGCCGAGGGACCCGGCGACATCTTGGTCTTCCTGCCCGGCGAGCGCGAGATCCGCGACACCGCGGACGCGCTCGCGCCGCTCGCCGAGACCAAGGGCGGTCGCGGCGGCGTCGAGATCGTGCCGCTCTACTCACGGCTCTCCCCGGCCGAGCAGCATCGCGTATTTTCCCCCAAGCAGGGCAGCTCCTCGCGCCGGGTGGTGCTCGCCACCAACGTCGCCGAGACCTCCCTGACCGTCCCCGGCATCCGCTACGTCATCGACAGCGGGGTGGCGCGGATCTCGCGCTACTCGGTGCGCACCAAGGTGCAGCGTCTGCCCATCGAGCCGATCAGCCAGGCCTCGGCCAACCAGCGCTCGGGACGCTGCGGGCGGGTCGCGGCCGGGATCGCCATCCGGCTGTACGCCGAGGAGGACTTCGAGGCTCGCCCCGAGTTCACCGACCCCGAGATCCTGCGGACCAACCTCGCTTCCGTCATCCTCCAGATGGCCTCCCTGAGCCTCGGCGACATCGCCCGCTTCCCCTTCGTCGAACCCCCCGACAAGCGCAACGTGCAAGCCGGCGTCCAGCTCCTGGAGGAGCTCGGCGCGGTCACGGGCGCCGGGATAGTCCCTGACGTTTCGTACGGCGACACGCCGCGAGAGCGTGCGAAAGGTCAGGGACTATCCCGACGAGGGGCTCGCAAGCCGGCCCTGGACGGCCCGCAGCTGACCAAGGTGGGGCGGCGGTTGGCGAGGTTGCCGATGGATCCGCGGCTGGCGCGGATGATCATCGAGGCCGAGCGACTGGGGTGTGTGCGCGAGGTGATCGTCATCGCGGCAGCACTGTCGCTCCAGGATCCCCGCGAGCGGCCCACGGAGCAGCGGGCCCAGGCCGATCAGCAGCATGCCCGGTTCAAGGCTGACGGCTCAGACTTCCTGACCTGGCTCAACCTCTGGCGCTACCTGCGTGAGCAGCAGCGTGAGCTCAGCAGCAGTGCCTTCCGACGTCTGTGCAAGCGGGAGTACCTCAACTACCTCCGGGTGCGGGAGTGGCAGGACTTCGAGTCCCAGCTGCGCCAGGTCTGCAAGGAGATGCGTCTCGAGATCGGTCGACCGGCCGACCTGCCAGACGCCGACGGGATCCATCAGGCGCTGCTCAGCGGGCTGCTCAGCCACGTCGGGCTGCTCGAGGAACGCGAGAAGGATCCCCGCGGCGGACAAGGGGGCCGGCGTCCGATGCGCGAGTACCTGGGCGCGCGTGGCGCCAAGTTCGCGCTCTTCCCCGGCAGCGGGCTGGCCAAGCAGCCGCCGGCGTTCGTGATGGCCGGGGAGCTCGTCGAGACCAGCCGGCTCTTCGCGCGGCAGAACGCCGCGATCAAGCCGGAGTGGGCTGAGACGATCGGGGCACACCTGGTCAAGCGCACCTACTCCGAGCCGCACTGGTCGAAGAAGCGTGCCGCAGTGATGGCCCGCGAGCGCGTCCTGCTGTACGGCGTGCCGCTGGTCGCTGACCGCCTGATCAACTTCGGCAAGGTCGATCGCGCCTTCAGCCGAGAGCTCTTCATCCGCCACGCGCTCGTGTACGGCGAGTGGTCGACGAGGCAGGCGTTCTTCGCCCGCAACCTCGCCCTGCTCGAGGAGGCCGCCGAGCTCGAGCACCGTGCTCGACGCCGCGACATCGTGGTCGACGAGCACACGCTCTTCGACTTCTACGACGCCCGGGTCGGGGCCGAGGTGGTCAGCGGTGCGCACTTCGACACGTGGTGGAAGCGGGTGCGCAAGGAGCAGCCGGACCTGCTCACCTTCGACCTCGACATGCTCACGCACGACACCGCGGCGTCGGTGGCCGACACCGACTACCCGATGACGTGGCAGGGCTCGGTCGAGGGGCTGACCTTCCCGATCAGCTATCACTTCGAACCCGGTTCGGACGACGACGGGCTCACCATCGACGTGCCGGTGGCCACCCTCAACCAGGTCGGCGACGAGGACTTCTCCTGGAACGTGCCCGGCCTGCGCCACGAGCTCGTCACGACCCTGATCCGCAGCCTGCCCAAGCCGCTGCGCGTGGCGCTGGTGCCGGCCCCCGACCGGGCCCGCGACTTCCTGGCCACCACCCCGGCCGGGGACGAGCCGCTGCTCGACGCCCTCGAGCGCTGGTGCCGCTCCACCGCTGGGATCGTCGTCCCCCGCGAGGCATGGGACTGGTCCAGGGTCGCCGAGCACCTGCGCCCCACCTACCGCGTCGTCGACGACACCGGGGCCGAGCAGGCGCGGGGCAAGGACCTCGAGGCGCTCAAGGCACCGCTGCGGCCGCAGTTCGCCCAGGCCCTGGCCGAGGTGGCTGACGGCTCCGGGCTGGCTCGGACGGGTGAGACCTCCTGGGTCTTCGGCACCCTGGCATCCTCGATCACCCAGCGACGGGCCGGCCACGAGGTCACCGCTTACCCGGCGCTGGTCGACGAGGGCGCCACGGTGGGCCTGCACGTCGTCGGCTCGGTCGAGGAGGCCACGGCCCTGCACCGGCTCGGCGTACGACGCCTGCTGCTGCTCGCGGTCCCGGACCCACGCCTGGAGGCGCGCGCCGAGCGCGAGGGCGGGCTCTCGCAGCGCGACAAGCTGGCCCTGGTGGTCACCCCCTACGCCAGCGTGAGCGAGCTGCTCGCCGACTGTCGTGCCGCCGTCCTGGGCGACCTCGTCGACCGCCGGCCAGAGGTGCGCGACGAGGAGGGCTTCGCCGCACTCCTCGCCGAGGCTGCTCAGGATCACGCGGAAGAAGTGCGGGCCACCCTGGCCGACGTCATCGTCGTCCTCGAGCGTTGGCGCGCCGCTGACAAGGCTCTCGGCGGACGTGCCGAGATGGTCCAGCTGCCGGCCCTGACCGACATGAAGAACCAGCTGGCCCGGCTGGTCACCGACGGTTTCGTGGGAGAGGCCGGCGCTGCGCGGCTGCGCCGGTTCCCGACGTACCTGAAAGCGCTCGAGCAGCGCCGCGCCAAGCTCGACGACGGCGGCGGCGCGATCCAGCGCGACCGACTCAACCACGATCAGGTCGCCCAGCTCCAGGAGGCCCACCTGCACCGGCTCGGCGCGCTCCCTGAGGGACGACCGGCACCGGAGTCGGTGGGGCGGGTGCGGTGGATGCTGGAGGAGTTCCGGGTGTCGCTGTGGGCTCAGCAGCTCGGC
>JBAVCA010000378.1:0-2584 GCA_049586475.1 Nocardioides sp. | reverse complement strand
TCATGCCCTCGCTGAGCCGCTTGAACAGCTCGTCGAGACCGTTGGAGCTGACGGTGGACGAGAGCGCGCTGATCTCGGAGTAGAGGTGCTCGCGCATCCAGGGCACCGCGGTGAACTGCACCCGGTGGGTCTCCTCGTGGAGGCAGACCCAGAGCCGGAAGTCGCTCGGGTCGACGCCCAGCTCGCGCTCGACGTGGACGATGTTGGGGGCCACGAGCAGCAGACGTCCGTCGGGGGCGTGGAAGGGGTCGAACTGCCCCAGCACCTTGCCGCCGAGGAACCCGAGCAGCCCGCCGACCTCGAGGCCGGCGATCCGCGAGCCGATCGCCAGGGCCGCGCCCGTCGGGGGCTTCTTGCTGACGTTCTCGATGAGTGGACCCATCACGTGCTTGAAGGCCTCGGCGTTGGCCTGGACCCAGCCGCGCCGGTCGACCACCAGCACCGGGGCGTCGTGATCTGCGGCCACCAGCCCGGTGAAGTCGCGGACCAGCCCCGTGGAGCGCTCGGCTCCGGCGCGCAGCTCGGCGACGGCTGCAGAGGCCTCGGCTCGACCGACGACCGGCCCGTCACCGGCCAACCGGGCACCGACCCGGACGGCGAGGTCCCAGTCGACCATGCCGTGCGGGTCCGCGCCCTGAGAGTCCGGGGCGGCGGCAGGTTGAGCGTCGTGAGGCATGCGGGGAAACTTACCGTGCGCAAAAACCCGTGCGCACTCGCCGAAATGCCCTCGCACCGAGACCAGCGATTCTCAGCACTCGAATGCGCAAACCAGGGTCCGGCCGCCGATCGGCCCGGCGGCGGGGAGCGTCACCGTGAGCACCGGCAGGCGGCCAGGGCCGCCGCGGCACTGTCCAGCAACGTCCTGGCGCTGTCACTGTCGGCCTTGGCGATGCGGTCGGCCATCAGCACGAAGGCGAAGACGGTGCCGTCGAGGTCGGTACCGATGCCGGCGAGAGACGAGACCGACGCCAGCGTGCCGGTCTTGGCGCGTACTCGCCCGAGTCCCGCCGGCGGACCCTCGTCCATCCGAAGCGCCAGGGATCCGGTGAACCCGGCGACAGGCAGCCCTTCCAGGAGTGGGCGCAGCTCGGGGTGGGCGGGGTCGGCGGCGAGCCGGAGCACTGCCAGGAGCAACCCGGGCTCGGCGCGGTTGTCCCGGGACAGCCCGCTGCCGTCGTGGAAGGTGCTCGGCCCGAAGCGAATCCCCTCGGCACCCAACAACGCTCGGACCCCGCGCCGGCCGGCCTCGCTGGAGCCCACCCCGGCGCGGGCGAGGCCCACGTGGCGCAGCAGCACCTCCGCGGCCTCGTTGTCGCTGACGTCGACGACGCGCTGCACGATCTCTCCCAGCGGAGCGCTGCTGACCGACGCGACCGGGCTGTCGTTCGCCCCTGCAGGCGCCGGCACCGGGTCGCCCTGCACCTTGACCCCGCTGCGCCGCAGCCCCGCGGCAAAAGCCGCTGCCGCCTCGGCGCTGGGGTCCCGGACACGGTCGAAGCGCGAGACGGTGCGACCCTCGTCCACCCACAGCGCGGAGGTGGGGCTCACGACGTCGAAGGGATAGTCGTCCTCCCAGGTGGGATTGACCGCGGGGCCGGTGAACAGCGTGTCGTCATAGGCCAGACGCACCCGCCGTACGCCTTGTTCCTCGAGGTCGGCTGCCGTCAGTGCGGCCAGGGTGGTGGTGTCGGCGCGTCCGGGGTACGGCCACTGCGCCCCGTCGCTGGTGAGGGGGGTGCGCTCGAGGAACGGATCGCCGCCGCCGACGAGGGTCAGCCGGCGCGCCCCCCGCGCCGGCGCGGAAAGCACGGTGGAGGTGGTGAAGACGTGATCGGCTCCGAGCGCGAGCAACGCAGCGGCGCCGGTGACCAGCTTGGTCGTGGAGGCCGGGATCGCGGGCCGGCTACCGGCGGCGAACACCGTCGGTCCACCGCCCAGCGGGCCGACCAGGGCGCGCACGTGGCGGCCGAGATCGTCGTCGCGCAGGTAGGGCTCCAGCGTGCGCCGCACGGCTCGGGGATCGAGCAACCCGGCTGTCGACGAGGGCTGAGCCACGACCTCGGGTCGAGCTACCGCAGGCAGCTGCAGGCCGGGCGGCGGGGCTACCGAGACCGGATCGTCGCTGCCCGGGTCGGCTGGTGGCTCACTCGGGTCGCCGAGGCCCACCCAGGCTTCGACTCGGCTGCCCAGGGCAGTGTCGAGGAGATCCAAGCGCCACGTTGCCAGCCCCCCGACTGCGAGCACCAGCACCAGCACCACGGCCAGCGTGGCGCGCAGGGAACCAGCACCGCCCTGGGTCCTCGTCCTGGCCACGGCTGCCTCCCCTCACCTCGAGCAATTGCGCGATGTCGTTGGTCCGGCGTCCCCCAGGTGGTCCCGGGTGCACGTCAGGGGCCATTGTGCGCGAGACTGTGTGCGGGCCAGCCGGCCCCTCATTCATTGCCCAGGTCAATGCCCTGCTCTGACCCGAGTCGCTTGGAGGAATCACGTGCTGGAGTTCGACGTGCTGGTGGAGATCCCCAAGGGGGAGCGCAACAAGTACGAGGTGGACCACGAGTCCGGCCGGATGCGTCTGGACCGGGTG
>JBAVCA010000377.1:0-6512 GCA_049586475.1 Nocardioides sp. | reverse complement strand
GTCGTGCCGTCGCGCGCGATCCGCGCAGCTGCCTCCCACACCGTGCGGGCCAACGTCGGCGAGAGGCCGAGTGACGCCTCGTCGATCATCAGCATCCGAGGCCTCGACATCAGCGCCCGACCGACGGCCAGCATCTGCTGCTCGCCGCCCGACAGAGTCCCGGCGATCTGGTTGGCCCGCTCGTCGAGCCGCGGGAAGTAGTCGAGGACCAGCTCGAGCTGACGCTTGACCGCGCGAGGGTGACGGCGTTGCGTCCAGGCGCCGAGGCGCAGGTTCTGCTGCACGCTCAACCGGGGGAAGACCCGCCGTCCCTCCGGACACATCGAGATGCCCGACTTCACCCGGGCCGACGGGGAGCGCCGACCCAGCGAGCTTCCGTCGAAGACGACGCGACCTGACATCGGGCGCAACAAGCCCGCCACCGTGGAGACCGTGGTGGTCTTGCCGGCGCCGTTGAGGCCGAGGAGGACGCACACCTCCCCCTCCTCGACGACGAAGTTGATGCCGTGCAGGACGGGGTATCGCCCGTAGCCGACCACCAGGTCCTCGATCTCGAGCAGGGCCATCAGGCCGTCACCTCTTCCGCAGGGGACTCTTCGCCGAGGTAGGCGAGCACCACGTCGGGGTGTCGTCGCACGACATCGGGGGGACCCTCGGCGAGGACCTCGCCGAAGTTCAGGCAGTAGACGTAGTCAGAGATCCGGGTCACCAACGGCACGTGGTGGTCGATCATCACGATCGTCAGGCCGAAGGAGCGGCGCAGGTCCAGGAGCAGGTCTCCCAAGGCCAAGGCTTCCTCGGGTCCCATTCCCGACCCGGGCTCGTCGAGCAGCAGCACCTCCGGATCGGTGGCCAGCACGGCCGCGATCTCGACGCGCTTCAAGATCCCGTAGGGCAGGTCGGCGACTCGCGCCTGGGCGACCTCGGTGAGCTGGAGCAGCTCGAGGATCTGCTCGCCGCGCTCGCTCAGGCGGGTCTCCTCGGCGAAGGAGGTGGTCAGGCCGAGGATGCCGGCCATCGACCCGTAGGCCACCTGGAGGTGCTGGGCGGTCAGCAGGTTCTCCAGCACCGTGGCGTTCTTGACCAGGCCGACGTTCTGGAACGTGCGGCCGATGCCGATCGCCGTGCGCTTGTGCACCGGTAGCCGGCTGATGTCCTTGCCTCGGTGCAGGACCGACCCGGAGGTGGGGGTGTAGAAGCCGGTGATGCAGTTGAACAGCGTCGTCTTTCCGGCGCCATTGGGTCCGATGATGCCGACGATCTCCCACTCGCCGGCGCGCAACGAGACGTTCTGGAGGGCTTTGATGCCGCCGAAGTGGATGGACAGGTCGTTGATCTCAAGCACGGACATCGGAGACCGTCACCTCCTGGACCTTGCCGGCATGGGGGTCGAAGCGGCGGCCGAGCAGCCACTCGCGCACGGGGGCGATCTGTTGGCCGATCCCGCCCGGGTAGAGCGTGATCGTGACGAGCAGCAGGATCGGGCCGACCACCAGCGCCACGAACTCCTGCGGCAGGCCGATCGTGCCTTCGAAGAAGTCGGTCAGGCTGAGCCCGACCGCCCCCAACGGCTTGTCGATCATCTCCAACAGCTTTCCGGTCTCGAGGAGCGCGAAGAACGCGGCGCCGATCACCACGCCGGAGCGGCTGCGGAGACCTCCGACCACGGTCATCATCACGAAGAGCAGTGCCAGCTGGAAGCCGAACTTCTGACCGACGATGACCTCGTCGTGGTGGGCGAGCAGCGCACCGGCGACCCCGGCCACCACCCCTGAGAGCACGAAGGCGAGCAGCACGTAGGACTTCACGTTGATGCCGTACGTCGCTGCGACGCGCGGGTTCTCCCGCAGCGCGTCCAGGGCGCGTCCCGCCTTGCTGCGGGTCAGCCGCCAGTCGAGGAGCAGCACGACCCCGAGGATCGCCAGGCACAGCAGGTAGTAGCTCAGCTCGGAGTCCAGCCCGGCCGGGCGTGGCGCCGCCTTGCCGCCCTCGCCGCCCGTGATCTCGGGGATCCCCAGCAGGGTCTGCTCGGTGAAGGCGCCGAAGGCCAGCGTCACCAGCGCGAAGTACAGGCCGGTCAGTCGCAAGGACACCGCCCCGAGGAGACCGGAGACAGCACCGGTCAGCACTCCGGCCACGAGCAGTCCGAACCAGAAGGAGAGCTGGAGGTTGGTGACCATGTACGCCGAGGCGAAGGCGCCGATGCCGACGAACGCCTGGTGGCCCAACGAGATCTGACCGGCGTAGCCGAGCAGGATGTTGAGCGAGAGTCCCACGATCCCGAAGATCGCCGCCTCGGTCGCGGCCCCCACGTCGGAGACACCGAGGTCGAACGGGGAGAGCACGTTGGCCGGGACCGCCAGTACGAACCAGATCAGCAGGCCCCAGACGAAACCGCGAGCGGCCTTGCCCGCGCGGCTCGGGCGGAACGTGTAGTGGGTGTGAGCCGCGAAGCTGTCCTCGGGAAGGCCGAGCTCGGTGGACCCCCCAGTAGACCCCCCAGCAGACCCCCCAGTGGTCCGCGCGGTGGATCCCGCGTCTGGGGCAGCGGCAGCCGATGAGGCCGCGTGACGCGGCGGGGTCGAGGGCTCCTGCGTCGGTACCGCGGGCAGGAGGCGGGTGTCGTCGTCGGTGGTGCTCATGCGGTGACCGTCCTTCCTACGAAGACACCGTTCGGCTTGATCAGCAGCACCGCGAGCAGGAAGACGAACAGGACCGCTGCGCCCGTCCCCGGCACCCGCGTGCTCACGAACGACAGCGAGCCCAGCTGCTCGACGCAGCCGACGACCAGACCACCCGCCACCGCTCCCGGCATGCTGCGCATCCCCGCGAGGACCGCAGCCATGAAGCCCGGCAGCAGCGCGGCGAAGGCGCCGAAGCTCAGGAACGCTGCCGTGAAGGTCAGGATCGGCCCGGTGAGGAGGCCGGCCAGCCCGCCGAGGGCGGCAGCAATGCCCCAGGTCATCATCGAGACCCGGCGTACCGAGATACCGATCAGCTCGGCAGCGATCGGCTCCTGCTGAGCGGCTTGCACCGCGAGGCCGGAGGGCGAGCGGAAGAAGAGCGCCAGCAAGATGGCCACCACGGCGAGCACGCCCGCCGCGATGACTGCCTGGAGCGTGACCGCCGCGCCCCAGGGGGTCACGAAGACCTCGTCACTGATCTTGGGCATCGTCATGATCAGGGTCTCGTTGAAGAGCCAGAACTGTAGACCGATGGCCGTCAGGGCCACTCCGGCGGTGCCGACCAGCAGCGTGACCTTGGAGGCGTTGCGCAACGGGTGGATGACGAGCCGCTCGGTGAGCAGACCCATCGCGACGGCCACGGCCAGGCCGAAGGCGAACGCGACCGGGTAGCTCCAGCCCCACAGCTCCAGCGCGGCGTAGGCCGCGAAGAGCCCCGTCGTGCCGAACTCGGCCTGCGCGAAGTTGAAGACGCCCGAGGCGCGGAAGACCAGCACGATGCCCAGCGCGACCAGTGCGTAGACGCTCCCGCGAAGCAGCCCCGCCGTCATCGCGATGGCGAGCTCTTGGAGCAGCCCATCCATCAGGGTCGCTCGTTCTGACGCACCGTGACGTACTCACGCTTGCTGCAGTCGACCTGCAGCAGGTGCATCGCTGTCCCTCCGAAGCGCGAGGTGAAGTTCGTGGTCGGGTACACGCCGGTGGAGAAGCTCTTCTTGGCGGCGATCTCGCTCATGAACCCCTCTCGCGACAGGTCCTTGCCGGCGGCCTGCAGCATCGCCACGATGACCCGCTCCACACCGTAGATCGCGGCGCCGATGTCGTCGGGCTCGGCATTGTTGGCTGAGCGGTAGTCGCGTACGAAATCGGCGTTGCGACGCATCACGTCCATCCCCGGGAACGGCGAGTAGAAGTACGACCCGCTGATGTTCGGGCAACCGGCGGCAGCAACGATGTTGAGACCGTTGGTCAGGCCTGGGCCGATGAAGGTCGGCGAGCAGATCATCGACTTCGAGACGTTGAGCAGGGTGCTCGGGCTGGCGTTCCAGATCACTGCCTCGGCGCCGGAGTTGCAGATGCGGGTGCCGATCGTGAGGGCTTCGGCCTGGGTGTTCTTGGGGATCCGCTCCGCGTACTCGAAGGCCCCGCCGGCGGCCGACTTGATCGCCGACTCTGCGGCCGCGTGGAAGCCGTTGAGCGAGTCGTTGTCCGCGGTGATGACGACCACCGAGTCGCCCGCGAACCGGTCGCGGTACAGCTTGGCCAGCATCGGCACCTGCTGCTCGTAGGCCAGCGACAGCGCGAAGTAGGTGGGCAGGTCTCCGAGCGGGACCTGTCCGGGTCGGGTCTGGTGCACGCCAGCGGAGAGATAGGGGACGCCCACCGAGGCTGCATACCGGGCACAGGCGTCGATCTGGTCGGCACCAGCGCCACCGATGAGAAGGAAGACCTCCTCCTGCTCAGCCATCTCCTTGCACTTGACCCGTGCGACGTCGGGCCGGAACTGGTCGTCCTCGAAGAACACCTCGATCTGGCGTCCGAAGATCCCGCCGGCCTTGTTGACCGCCTTGAAGTAGACGCCGACGGCGCGTTCGAAGGAGCTCTGCGGCACCGCAGCCGCGCCCGTGACCGGCGCGTGGACGCCGATCTTGATCGTGTCGGCGGTGACACCGGTGGTGTCGCCCCCTCCGGAGGTCTCGGGAGGAGCCGTCGACTCGGTCGGAGCCTGCGGTTGCTCGCCGCCTTCGGATGTGCCGCCACCGCTGCCCGTGGTGCCACTGCCGGTGGGGCTGCCGGCTCCGGCGCCGCCGCTGCTGCTGAACCCATCGCTGCCGGCGTCGCCGAAGCCAGCGTCACCACCACCGGCCGAGGCATCGAGGCCTGCGCCGGTGAGGGGGTCGACGAGGTTGCCCTGCGCATCGACGACAGCACCGTCGGCAGCGACGAAGCCGCCCACGGGGACGGTCGTCTCGATGCCAGGCTTCTGGCCGCAAGCGGCCAGGCCGGTGCAGATCACGAGGCCCGCGACGATCGAGCTGAGACGCATGTTCACGTGCGGTCCTCCAGGGTGATGACGGCGTTGGCGCCGGGGGTGGTGGGGGTGGGGGTCGAGCTGCGTGTGGGGGTGCGGATGAAGCCGGAGGCGCGGGTGGCGCGGAGTCGTTCGAGGGCTCGGGCGACGCCGCGACGTTTCTCGCCGACCACCGGCTGCCCGGAGCCGCCCATGGCGACCATCACCAGGTAGGCGAGCATCAGCGCCACGACGACCATCGCGAGTGAGCGGACGCCCAGCCCGGAGTACCAGGTGGACGACCCGGAGGCAGGGAGCAGGGCCTGCTCGCCGCCGTCCGGGCTCGTCTCCGGAGCGAAGCCGGTGCCGGGCAGGGCCGAATCGTCGGGCTCGGCGCCCTCCACCGTGGTGGAGTCCGGGCTCTCAAGAGGCCCGATGTCGACCGGGCCGCTGTCTCCGCCGCTGCCGAACCCGCCCGAGGAACCTCCGGTGACGACCTCGCCCGTCCCGCCATCGGTCCCGCCATCGGTCCCGCCGTCGGTGCCGGTCGGCTCCCCGTCCTCGCCGTCGGTGGGGTCGGGCGGGAGCGGGGTGACCTTCGCGGCGAGGCCGATGCCGGACTCCTCGTCGAAGGCGACCTGGAAGCTGGAAGGCTGCGCGGGGTCCGTCGCAGGCGCTCCGACGAGCACCACGGCGGGAGAGCTGGTGGGACTGGCTGCTGTCCATCCGGACGCCAACGAGGTCAGGTCGAAGGTCCACACCCCGGACTTGTCGCGGACTCCCGGGGCCACCCCGGCGTCGCAGTCGTAGACGGGCGCGGTCTTCCACGCTCCGTTGGGGACACCCACCCAGAAGGACTCGGTGACCGAGCATGCCTGGAGAGCGGCACCCTCGGAGTTGATGTTGGCGCCGCGCTCATCGGATTCCTTCATCGCCAGCACGACCTGGGTGACGAGGGTGTCCGTCCCGCCCTTCAGCCGGAACTCGAGCGCGGCGATCCGCTCGGGCTCCCCATTGATCTGGGCGACCGGGAGGGTGCCTGCCGGGGCGGCCACTGCCGGAACGCTCGGAGGCTGGACCAGACCAGTCTCCGGGGGCGGCTCGTTGCTACGCGCCCACCAGCCGTCCTGGACCAGGGCTCCCCCGCGGAAGGTGCCAGGCTTCGGGTCCTTCTGGCCGGCGATCGCGGGCCCGACGAGGACAACAGGCGACAGCAGCGCAGCCAGGACAGCCAGGGCTGGCAGGACTCCCCGGCGTGCGGGTCGGCTCACGGACATGATCTACCTCGATTTGAGACGTTGTTAGGTGAGCAACGTCACGACAAGGCACAAGTTACGGGTGAGTAGACCAGTTGTTGCCGTGGCTCAGAGCAGGTGCTCGAACGACGCCTCCCGCTCGAGCCGGTCGAGGACGCGTGCAGCGCGATCCGCGGCGCTCAACGCCAGGTCCATGCTGGCTTCGTCCGCGTCTCGGATCGTGCTGACCTTGCGGCGGGGCGCGCGAGCACGAAGCTGCGCCAGCAGCTCCTCGCGAGCGAG
>JBAVCA010000376.1:0-3987 GCA_049586475.1 Nocardioides sp. | reverse complement strand
GCCCAGACCCAAGCCGTCTGCCGGGCTGTCGCCGCGCTCGCCGAGAGGCACCCCGAGGCGGCGGTCTACTCGCCGGGCGCGATTCTCTGACGTCGTCCGCAGCTGAGAGTTCCGCAGCGCGTGGCCCGAGAAATCCTCGTCTCTGGTGGGCGCCGAGGTGCCGGATGTGCCACTGAATCGCCCGAGCCGGGAGGATGGACCCATGGCCGAGCCCGTCACCGTCGCGATCACCCGTCAGCTCGAGGTCGGCCATGAGGCCGAGATGGTCAGCTGGCTCAACGCCGGCATCCACCTTGCGGAGCGCTTCCCGGGCTTCCTGGGTGCTGGCTGGGTGCGACCGGAAGCCGATTCGACCGAGTGGCACATGCTCTACCGCTTCGCCGACCACGACGCCCTGCTGCAGTGGGAGCAGTCCTCGCAGCGCGCCTGGTGGCGCGCCTCGGCGTCCGGTCTCGGTGTCGTCGAGGCCCGGGTGGAGAAGCGCACCGGGATCGAGGGCTGGTTCGACGCGCCCGAGTCGACCCTGGTGGTCGAGTCGTCGGGCGCACGGGCCGCGACTCCGGCCCCGCCGCCACGCTGGAAGCAGGCGTGCACGATCTTCCTGGTCTTCTTCCCGCTCAGCCTGGTGGTCAACGTGCTCGCACGGGAGTACCTCCGCGGGCTCGTCCTGCCGCTCCGGGTGCTGGTCATCGTCCTGGTGATGACGCCGATCATGACCTACGTCGCCCTGCCGTGGATCACGCGCAGCATGCAGTGGTGGCTCCAGGGACAGCCCGCGCCCTGGCGCCGCTCGTCCCGCGAGTCCGCGACCTCGTAGGCTTCAGCAGGCCAGGGAAGGGCGGCGTCGGCTCACCGTGTTTCCTCCATGACCCGACCGGCCCGCTGCCCAGGCTGCGTCCATCCGCTGCTGCTATCACCCTGAGGACCCACCGTGCTCGATGCGCCCGTACGCCGCGCCCTCGAGCCGAGCCTCGATGCGGCCGCAGCGGGTCTGGTGCGGCTGGGGGTGCGGGCCACTGCACTCACCATCGGCGGGTGGTGCGTCGGGGTGATGGCGATCGCCTTCGCGGCCACAGGGCACTGGCACCTGGCCCTGGTGGGCTGGCTGCTCAACCGGGTCCTCGACGGCCTGGACGGCCCGGTCGCTCGGCTGACCGGCTCAACCGACCTGGGCGGCTTCCTCGACATCGTCGCCGACTTCAGCATCTACGGCGGTTTTCTCATCGCCGCTGCCGTCGCGGTGCCCGACGCCCGTCTCGCGTCGATGGTGCTCCTCGGCACCTACTACCTCTCCGGGACCGCCTTCCTGGCGCTGTCCTCGGTGCTGGAGCGGCGGGGCGAGGCCGCGCGGGCCGACTTCTCCGATGGCCGGTCGCTGCTGTTCGTCGGCGGACTCGCCGAGGGCACCGAGACTGTGGTGGTCTACGTCCTGATCTGCTTGATGCCCCAGCACCTCGCCGTGATCGCCTGGATCTTCGCTGTCGCCGTGATGATCACCGCCGTGCAGCGGATCGCTCTAGGCATCCATCTCCTGCGTGGCACCGAACTCTCACGGCACCCCCGACCGCTGGTCGAACCCACCAGCACCACCAACGAGGAGCAGCGATGACCCGCGCGTCCGGCCGTCCGACCCACCGCCAACTGGCCGGTCCGGCCATTGCTCTGGCCGCGGTCCTGACTCTCGCGGCCTGCGGCAACGAGGACCCGTCGGCGTCGGGTGCGAACGGGGCGTCGGTCCCGGTGGCCTCCTCCGACTGGGACGCGGTGCTCGCCGAAGCCGAGGGCCAGAGCGTCAACTGGTACATGTACGGCGGCGACGACGTGCTCAACACCTTCGTCGACGATGTCGTCACCCCTCGTCTCGACGACCTCGGCATCACGCTCAACCAGGTCCGTATCGATGACACGGCCGAAGCCGTCAACAAGGTCCTCGGTGAGAAGCAGGCTGGTCTGACCTCCGGCGGCGCGGTCGACGCCATCTGGATCAACGGCGAGAACTTCGCCACGGGGGTCCAGGCCGACCTGTGGCGGTGCGGATGGTCGCAGGATCTACCCAACGCGCAGTACGTCGACCTGGATGCTCCCGAGGTGGCCAACGACTTCGGCGTTCCGGTCAACGGGTGCGAGGCGGCCTGGCAGCAGGCCAACTCGGCGCTGGTCTACGACTCAGCGGTCCTCGACGAGGCTGACGTCGCCTCGGTCGATGCATTGTTCGCATGGGCCGAGAGCGACCCGGGTCGCTTCACCTACCCCGCGCCGCCGGACTTCTTCGGCTCGATGGCCGTGCGCACGGTCCTCTACGACACCATCGACGGACCGAGCTCCCTTCTCGAGGGTGCGGCTGACCCCACCTCGGAGGTCTTCACCGACGCGACCACCGAGACGTTCGACCGGCTCAACGCCATCGAGCCCAGCCTGTGGCGCGGTGGATCGACGTACCCCCAGAGCCAGGAGGACGTCGAGAGGCTCTACTCCGACGGCGAGATCAGCGCCTTCTTCACCTATGGCCCGGGCGCCGTCGGTACCAAGGTGGCCGACGGCCTCTATCCCGACACCACCCGTCAAGCCGTGCTCGACATCGGCAACATCAGCAACGTCAGCTTCGTGACGATCCCCGCCAACGCTGCCCACCAGGCAGGTGCGCTGGTGTTGGCCAACGAGCTGCAGGACCCCGAGGTACAGCTTGCGCTCTTCGAGGCCAACGGCATCTACCCCGCCGTCGACCTCACCGCGATACCCACCGACGTGGCGGAGTCCTTCGCTGCGGTGGAGACCAGTGCGTCTGTCCTGCCGCTCGACGACCTGTTGGTCGACGCGCAGCCCGAGCTCGCCAGTGCCTATCTGGCGGCGATCGAGGACGGCTGGATCGCCGGAGTCCAGCAGAAGTAGCGTCGTGCCGCCGATCCTGTTCACGCCCGCGAGCCTGCGCGCACACCCCGCCGCGGCGGAGCGGCTGCGCCTGCTGGCCCTGCTCAGCCCAGCCCTGGTGGTGGTCGGGGTGTTCTTCGTCGGCGGGGTAGGTCAAGCGGTGCTCCAGAGCCTGGGTCGTCAGCCCTTCCTCGGCGAGTCCGACTGGTCCCTCGACGCCTATCGCGCGACCTTTGCGGACCCGGCGTTTCGCGCCTCGCTCGGCGTGACGTTCCGGGTCGTGGTGCTGTCGACCGCGGCCTCGACTGCTCTGGGAGTCGCCCTGGCTCTGCTCGTACGCCGCCACGCCCGCGGACCGCTGACGACGCTGCTGCAGAGCAGCCTCGCCGTGCCCCACCTGGTCGGAGCGCTCTGCATCGGGCTGCTGCTCTCGCAGTCGGGCTTCATCTCGCGGCTCGGCGTCGGCGCAGGGCTGGTCGACGGCGCCCAGGACTTTCCGGTGCTGACCAACGACGCCTTCGGGTGGGGGATCATCGCGGAGTACACGTGGAAGGAGACGCCCTTTGTCGCGGTGGTCGCCCTTGCCGCACTGACGCCGTCGGTCCGAGCGCTCGAGGACGCTGCTCGCAGCCTGGGTGCCGGTCGGTGGCGGCGGTTCACCAGCATCACCTTGCCGCTGATCGCACCGCCGGTGGCGGCCGCCTCGGTGCTGGTCGCTTCCTTCGCCGCAGCCTCCTACGAAGTTCCCCGGCTGCTCGGGCAGAGCTTCCCCGCGACGCTGCCTGTCGTGGCCCTCCAACGCTTCCAAGACACCGACCTGCTCGTGCGCCCCCAGGCGATGGCGGTCGCGACGATCCTCGCGGTGCTCAGCCTGGTACTGGTCGCTGCGTACCTCGGCCTGGTCTCGCGCTTGTCGCGGAGGGCCCTGTGACGGGCCCTGTGACTGGCCCTGTGACGGGCCCGGTGACTGGCCCTGTGACTGGCCCTGTGAAGGGGTCTGCACCGACGCGTGCCCCTGCGACTGCTCCCGCGGCAGCGCCGCTGCGAGCAATGGGCGGACGGCTCGCGGTGGCGGGCGTGGTGGTCGTGCTGCTGCTACCACTCGCGCCGTTGCTGATG
>JBAVCA010000375.1:0-1870 GCA_049586475.1 Nocardioides sp. | reverse complement strand
AGCGGGACGAGTCCGCGACCCGAGCCGCTCTCCGGGAGTCCGCTGAGGAGCTCGGCCTCTCCGAGGCGCACGTGGACGTCCGCGGGTCACGGCGTGCTGACTGTGGCGGTTGGATCTACGAGACCGTCCTGGGCGCTGCGATCGGCGAGCCTGCCTTGAAGGACCACGCCGAGAGCGCCGCGCACCGCTGGGTTCCGGAGCACCAGGTAGCCGACCTGCCGCTCCTTCCGGCCTTCCGCACAGCGTGGGAGAGCCCCGATCGCGTGCTACGCGACTTCGTGCTGGGGACGCTGCGGGCCCCGGCCTAGATCGTGCCGATGTCGTGACGGACGAGGCGTCACTCCACGAGAGCGAACGTGACCTTCCGTTCGTGGACGTCGACCGAGTCGAGCCGCACCCGCACGTCCTGGCCGAGCGGAAGCTCCCCATCGGCGCTCAGGGGTGCCTCCGCCCCCAGGGAGCGCACCATGGCGGTGCCCCGGCCCGGAGATCTCTCGTCGACGGCGATGACCACGGCGTCGAACTCCTCCCCGATGCGTCCCTCGAGCAGTCCCGCCTCCACCAGGTCGACCACAGCGCGCTCGTAGGACCGGGCCCGCTGGCTGGAGCGTTGCATCGTGGCAGGCAGTCCCGGCAGCGCCTCGAGCACCCAGCCGGGCACGGCACGCTCCGCGCACAGGGCAACACACACCTCACCGGCGTAGCGGTCGGCGAGACGCCGCAGCGGCGCCGTCACATGGGCGTACTCCGAGGCCAGCGCCGAGTGCTGCGGCTCGGCCGGAACCTCGCCGTCGAAGGCGAGGTAGCCGCTGCCGCGCAGCAAGCGGGCACTGGCCAGGATCACCGCAGCGTGGTCGGCACGGCGTGGATCGAGGCCGCGGATGAAGTCGGGGTAGAGCATCTCCGCCGGCCACTCGACGTCCAGGGCGCGAGCAGTGCGGTGCAGGCGCTGCACGTCGCGCGGGTCGGGCTCGGGCAGCGTGCGCAGCAGACCCACTCGCGCGTAGACCATCAGGGTCGCGGCACCGAAACCGGTGAGCAGTGAGATCTGGGCGTTCCACTCCTCGATCGGCAGCAGGCTGCGGTACTCGAGCTTCCACTGTCCGTCCTCGACGTCGATCTCTTGCTCGGGCAAGGGCAACGAGACCCCGCCCCGGTCCGCGTCCCGCACGATCCGCTTCTGTCCGATCTCCTTGACGAGCTGCAAGCTCTGGGACGCGGTGCCGTCGTCGATCATCTGCTGCGCCTGTTCGTAGGAGAGCTTGGCGCGCGAGCGGACCAGCGCCCGCTCGACGTGGATGTCGGTCCCCTCGCCGTCGGCGTCGACGCGGATCGTCCACAGCAACGCCGGCCGTACGCGGTCGGGAAGCAGGGAGCCTGCGTCCTCAGAGATCGCCGGAGGATGCAGCGGCACCTTGGAGTCGGCGCCGTAGAGCGTCTCGCCGCGCAGGTTGGCTTCCACGTCGACCGGGTCCCCGGGGGAGATGAAGGCTGCCAGGTCGGCGATCGCGTAGTGGACGACGTATCCCCCGGCGCCCCCAGCATCTGCGTCACGCTCCACGTGCACGGCCTGATCGAGGTCTTGGGCGGACTCAGGATCGATCGTCACGAACTCGAGATCGGTGCGGTCCAGGTCGGGCAGTCTCGGAGCGGCTGCCGCACGGGCTGCGGCCTCGTGCACCTCCGGCGGGAAGTCCACATCGACCCCGAGCTCGGCCTGGATGCGGTCGATGCCCTCGCGGATGGTGGTGACGACGGCGGTGTCATGGGTCCGGAGCCGGACGACGCGGTTGCTCGGCATGGGCCTAACCTATGCCTTCGTGCTCATCCTGCTACCGCCCAGCGAGGGCAAGTCGGCTCCGCGCCGAGG
>JBAVCA010000374.1:0-2617 GCA_049586475.1 Nocardioides sp. | reverse complement strand
GCTCCTCCGACCTCTACGAGCACTCCGGACGCCGTCCGTTCGCCTCGATCAACTTCATAACCGCTCACGACGGCTTCACCCTGCGCGACCTCGTCTCCTACAACGAGAAGCACAACGAGGCCAACGGCGAGGACAGCCGCGACGGCGAGAGCCACAACCGCTCGTGGAACCACGGCGTCGAGGGCGAGACGGACGACCCGGAGATCCTCGCCTCCCGCGCCCGGTCGCAACGCAACATCCTGGCGACCCTGCTGCTGAGCCAGGGCGTGCCGATGATCCTGCACGGCGACGAGATCGGCCGCACCCAGCACGGCAACAACAACACCTACGCCCAGGACTCCGAGATCGCCTGGGTCCACTGGGACCGCGCCGACCTCCCGCTGCTGGAGTTCACCGCCGAGCTGATCCGGCTGCGACGTGACCACCCGACGTTCCACCGCCAGCGCTTCTTCACCGGCACCACGGTGCGCACCCCGGTCCACAGCGACGAGGTCGACGCGGCCGACCGGCTCAACGACATCGTCTGGCTCCGCCTCGACGGCGAGCCGATGGAGGAGGGCGACTGGGAGAACAGCGGCGAGGCGATCGGGATGTACCTCAACGGCAACGGGATCGCCGGCAAGGACTCCCGCGGCGGCGTCATCACCGACGACCACTTCCTGCTCTACTTCAACGGCGACGGGCCGGCCGAGCTCACCCTGCCCTCCGAGGAGTACGCCGCCACCTGGGACGTCGTCATCAACACCGCTGGCTCCAGCGGCCCGGAGGCTGGGCGTCCGGCCGGCTCCACCCTGTCGCTCGCCGGGCGCAGCGTGCTGGTGCTGCGGGAGGGGCGCGAGCCGGAGCCGGAACCGGACTCCTCGGTGGCGGCGTCGGTGGCGGCCCAGACCCGTACGGTCGAGTCGTGAGTGACACCCCGACCACCGAGCGACGTACCCCGACCAACACCTACCGGCTGCAGATCCGAGAATCCTTCGACCTGCACGACGCGGCCCGCCGCCTGACCTACCTGCACGACCTCGGCGTCGACTGGGTCTACCTCTCACCGCTGCTGGAGGCCGAGCCCGGCTCCGACCACGGCTACGACGTCGTCGCCCACGACCGCATCGACCCCGCCCGCGGCGGCGAAGAAGGACTCGCCGCCCTCTCGACCGAGGCCCGGCGCCTCGGCATGGGCGTGCTCGTCGACATCGTGCCCAACCACGTCGGCATCGCGACACCCTCTGCCAACGCCTGGTGGTGGGACGTGCTCACCCACGGCCGTGGGTCGCGCTACGCCGAGGCCTTCGACATCGACTGGGACGCCGGCGACGGCAAGATCCTCGTCCCGATCGTGGGCGACGACGACGAGGCCGCGATCACCGTGGACGTCGCGGCCGGTCACGTCGCCTATCACGACCACCGCTTCCCGCTGGCCCCGCGCACGCGCTCGCTCGACAAGCAGCACTACCGGCTGGTGTCGTGGCGAGCTGCCGACCAGGCACTCAACTACCGCCGCTTCTTCGCGGTCAACACCCTGGCCGCGGTGCGGGTCGAGGAGCAATGGGTCTTCGAGGAGACCCACGCCGAGATCAAGCGCTGGTTTGATGACGGTCTCGTCGACGGCCTGCGAGTCGACCACCCCGACGGCCTGCGCGACCCCGAGGGCTACCTGGCCGACCTTGCGTCCTTGACCCGGCACGCCTACGTGCTGGTCGAGAAGATCCTCGAGCCGGGCGAGGCCCTGCCCACGTCGTGGGCGACAGCCGGCACCACGGGCTACGACGCTCTTGGGCACATCGACCGGGTGCTCACCGCTCCGGTCGCTCGTGGCGAGCTGCCGCACGACGATGTCGACTGGACGGCGATGATCCGCGCCACCAAGCGCGCCGTCGCCGACGGCATCTTGGGCTCCGAGGTGCAGCGCATCGTGCGCGAGCTGCCGACCGACGAGCTGTCCACCACCGGCGCGAAGCAGGCGCGCACCCTGGTGTCGCGGCAGGTGTCGCGGCTGCGGACCCGGCTCACGGCATCCAAGTCGGTGCCCCTCGGCCTGCCGACGCCGCTCGTCGTCGATGCCGTCGCCGAGCTGCTGGCGTGCTTCGGCGTCTACCGCTCCTACCTGCCGCACACCCGCGGCTACCTCGATGAGGCCTTCGAACGCGCCCGCGACACGCGCCCCGACCTCGGCGCCGTCTTCGACGCCCTGGCACCCGTGCTCGGCGACGCGGGGCAACCGGCCGCGCTGCGTTTCCAGCAGACCTCGGGCATGGTGATGGCCAAGGGTGTCGAGGATTGCGCCTTCTACCGCTACTCGCGGCTCACCTCCCTCAACGAGGTGGGCGGCGACCCGAGCGAGCACCATCTCTCGCCGGCCGCGTTCCACGAGCTGATGAAGATCCGGCAGCGCGATCGCCCGCTGGCGATGACCTGCACCTCGACCCACGACACCAAGCGTGGCGAGGACGTCCGGGCCCGGATCGCCGTGCTCGCAGAGCTTCCCGAGCTGTGGACGGCGGCGCTGGGTCGCCTCGAGCAGCACTCGGCGGGTGTCGACAGCTCGTTCGCGAACCTCCTGTGGCAGGCCGTCGTCGGAGCCTGGGACGACCAGGACGTCGACCTGCGCCCGCGCCTGCAC
>JBAVCA010000373.1:0-4328 GCA_049586475.1 Nocardioides sp. | reverse complement strand
GGTTCCCGATCAGATCGACGAGGAGCTCGCCCGAGCCACCGGCAGGGCGTACGTGCAGGTCACCGGGGCTACCGAGGTCGTGGTGGGGTACGACATGCGGCCCAGCTCGCCCGGCATGGCCGGCGCTTTCGCCGACGGGGCGACCTTGGCCGGAGCCGATGTCACGATGATCGGCCTGGCCTCGACCGACCAGCTCTACTTCGCCTCGGGACACCTGAACTTGGGCGGCGCGATGTTCACCGCCAGCCACAATCCCGCGCAGTACAACGGGATCAAGATGTGTCGGGCGTTGGCCCAGCCGATCGGCCTCGAGACCGGGCTCGCCGACATCAGAGACCTGGTCGTGTCAGGTGACTTTGCCGTCGCGACCCGCACCGGGTCGATCAGCGAGCACGACGTGCTGGCCGCCTACGCGGCGCACCTGCTCACCCTGGCGCCGATCTCGGGGCGCAAGCTCAAGGTCGTGGCCGACGCGGGGAACGGCATGGCCGGTCACACGGCCCCGGCCGTCTTCGACCGCCTCGTCGACCAGGTCGAGCTCGTCCCGCTCTACTTCGAGCTCGACGGATCCTTCCCGAACCACGAGGCCAACCCGATCGATCCGGCGAACCTCGTCGACCTCCAGGCGAAGGTGCTGGAGGAGGACGCCGACATCGGGCTGGCCTTCGACGGGGACGCCGACCGCTGCTTCCTCGTCGACGAGAAGGGACGCGCCGTCTCGCCCTCGACGTTGACCGCGCTGATCGCCGAGCGCGAGCTCGCCAAGGATCCTGGTGCCGCGATCATCCACAACCTGATCACCAGCCGCGCCGTGCCCGAGCTCGTTGCTGAGCTGGGGGGCCGCCCGATCCGCACCCGGGTCGGCCACTCCTACATCAAGGCCACGATGGCCGAGACCGACGCCATCTTCGGCGGTGAGCACAGCGGTCACTTCTACTTCCGAGACTTCTGGCGAGCCGACTCCGGGATGCTGGCTGCCCTGCACGCACTGGCCGCGCTCGCCGGGACCGACCGGACGCTCTCCGAGCTGCTGGACCCCTACGAGCGCTACCCACTGTCGGGCGAGATCAACTCCACAGTGCCCGACCCACGTGCAGCGCTCGCCGCGATCGAGGACTCCTACGGCTCCCGGGCCGGCGTCAGCCTCGATCGACTGGACGGGCTCAGCGTCCTCCACGCCGACTGGGCGTTCAACGTGCGCGCCTCCAACACCGAACCACTGCTGCGCCTCAACGTGGAGGGCAAGGACGAGGCCACCATGGCGTCGATCCGCGACGAAGCCCTCGCCCTGATCCGGACGGAGACCCCCGCATGAGCCACACCTCGAACGACGCGCCCCTCGTCAACCCTGCCCTGCTCGAGATCATCGTGTGCCCCGATTGTCACGGGACCCTGGCGCTGACCGGTGCCGAGCTGGTCTGCCAGACCTGTGGGCTCGCCTATCCCATCAAGGACCAGATCCCGGTCCTGCTCGTCGACGAAGCTCGCCGTCCCGGCTGACCTCGGACCGAGAGCGAGCAGCTGACATGACCTGGTTCGACGAGTCGCGCCTCGACGACGCCTCTGCCCTCGGCTCCGCCGACCTCCGGCTCAGGACCCTCGCCGAGTCCGGCGCCCGCGTCCGCCGTGAGGCCGGGGGAGCCGCGGAGGCCACTGCCCTCGGGGTCGCCCGCAGCCAGGACTCGCGTCCGCGCGCCGTGATCGCCGCGGGTCCCGACTCTCGTCTGCTGCGTGCGGTGCTGGAGCCGGCGTGCCCCGTGCCCTTCGTGGCCTGGCCCGGACCCGCGTTGCCCGGGTGGGCCGGAAGCCTCGACCTCGTGGTCGTCCTGGCGCCGGTCGGCTCCGACCGCGGGACCGCCTCCGCGGTCGCGGAGGCCAACCGCCGTGGCTGCCAGGTCGTGGTGGCCTGCCCGCAGGGATCGATGGTGGCCGAGCACGCCGCAGGTCGCTACGCCTCCCTGCTACCAACGGTCACCGACGACCAGCTCGCCACCGCCGTCGTGATGCTGGCGTTCCTGCACCAGCTCGGTCTGGGCCCTCAGGCCGACCCGGACCGGGTCGCGGAGGCGCTCGACGCGGTGGCGGAGTCCTGCTCCCCGCACCGCGACCTGTCGATCAACCCGGCCAAGATGCTGGCCATCGCCCTGGCGGACGCCACTCCCATCGTGTGGGGAGGATCAGTCCTAGCGGCGCGTGCCGCTCGGCGGATCGCGGAGTCGATCCGCCGCACGAGCGGACGCACCGCCCTGGCCGGGGACGCGGAGCACCTCCTGCCGGTGATCGAGGCGACCAGGGCGCGCAGCGTGTTCGACGACCCCTTCGCTGAGGGTGGCGGTGACCTGCGCCCGGTCCTGGTGGTCCTCGAGGAGGACGCCGAGGACCCGGTCGTGCACGAACAGCTGCAGATGCTCCTGGCGGCCGCAGCCGAGCGCGGCATCCGGGTGGAGACCGTGGCGACCGACGCCACGATGGACGTTGCTCGCTACGCCTCGCTGCTGCTCACCGGCACCTACGCGGCCGAGTACCTGCGCCTCGGTCTTGTCGATGACTGAGGGCCGGCGCACCGATACCCTCTCGTCATGAGCGCAGGATTGTTCGGACTGCTGGATGACATCGCGGTGCTTGCCAAGCTGGCAGCGGCTTCGGTCGACGACGTCGGAGCGGCGGCGGGCCGCGCGAGCATGAAGGCGGCCGGGGTCGTCGTCGACGACACCGCTGTGACCCCTCAGTACGTTCGCGGAGTCGCGGCCAAGCGTGAGCTGCCGATCATCAAGCAGATCGCGATCGGGTCGCTGCGCAACAAGCTGCTCATCATCCTTCCTGCTGCCCTGCTGCTCAGCCAGTTCCTCCCGTGGTTGCTCACCCCGATCCTGATGTGTGGCGGCACCTACCTCGCCTTCGAGGGAGCGGAGAAGATCTGGGAGCGGCTCTCGGGACACCACGAGGAGCAGGAGCAGCTCGCCACCGAGATCGGACCCGAGCAGGAGAAGGCGATGATCTCCGGCGCGGTCCGCACCGACTTCATCCTCTCGGCCGAGATCATGGTGATCGCGCTGGACGAGGTCACCGACGAGAACTTCATCTCCCGTGCCGTGATCCTCGGGGTGGTCGCGGTCGGCATCACCGCCCTGGTCTACGGCGTGGTCGCCCTGATCGTGAAGATGGACGATGCCGGGATCGGCCTGACCCAACGATCCTCGGCCCTTGCCCAGCGGGTGGGTCACGCGATGGTCAAGGGAATGCCTCGGCTGCTCGCCGTGATCTCGGTGGTCGGCATCGCGGCAATGACCTGGGTCGGTGGGCACATCCTGCTCGTCGGACTGGACGACCTCGGTTGGCACGCGCCCTACGATGTCGTCCACCACCTCGAGGAAGCTGTCCACGACGCGATGGGGGCGGCCGGAGCGGTCGCCGGATGGCTCGTCAACACCACGCTGTCGGCGCTGGTCGGGCTCCTCGTCGGTGCCGTCGTGGTGAGTGTCGTGCACGCCGTGAAGTCTCGGCGGGCTCCGGCCAACCACTGACCGCTGCCCTCCGATCGAGGATTCCCGGATCTACCAACGGCTGTCTTACTCTGCTTGAGTCGCGTGGGAGATCCCAACAACGCGCAGATGCGCGGCGCAGACGCCACACCAGACTCCTGAGGAGCACCTGATGGACTACAAGGTTGCCGACCTTTCCCTGGCCGACTACGGCCGTAACGAGATCAAGCTGGCCGAGCACGAGATGCCCGGCCTGATGGCGATGCGTGAGCGCTTCGGCGCCTCTCAGCCGCTCGCTGGGGCCCGCATCGTCGGCTCGATCCACATGACGATCCAGACCGCCGTGCTCATCGAGACGTTGACCGCGCTCGGTGCCGAGTGCCGTTGGGCCTCCTGCAACATCTTCTCGACCCAGGACCACGCCGCCGCCGCGGTCGTCGTCGGGCCCGAGGGCACCGTCGACGCGCCGTCCGGGACCCCGGTTTTCGCCTGGAAGGGCGAGTCGCTGGAGGAGTACTGGTGGTGCACCCAGCAGATCCTCGACTGGGGCCCGGACAGCAGCCGCCTCCCCAACATGATCCTCGACGACGGCGGCGACGCGACCATGCTGGTCCACCTCGGAGTCCAGGCCGAGAAGACCGGCACCGCTCCCGACCCGGAGACCGCGAAGAGCACCGAGCAGCGCGTGGTGTTCGAGGTCCTCAACGAGGTCCTCGCGAGCAAGCCGAACCACTGGACTCCGATCGCCAACGCGATCAAGGGCGTCACCGAGGAGACCACCACCGGTGTGCACCGTCTCTACGAGATGATGCGTGAGGGCTCGCTGCTCTTCCCGGCGATCAACGT
>JBAVCA010000372.1:0-7820 GCA_049586475.1 Nocardioides sp. | reverse complement strand
GGACTTGGCGATGGAGGCGTTGCGCTCCTACAAGCCCGACCTGGTCCTGCTCGACCTGATGCTTCCGGGCCGTGACGGCATCGACGTGTGCAAGGAGATCCGCGCCGAATCGGGCGTGCCGATCGTGATGCTCACGGCCAAGGGCGACACCGTCGACATCGTGGTGGGCCTGGAATCGGGCGCGGACGACTACGTCGTCAAGCCGTTCAAGCCCAAGGAGCTCGTCGCCCGGATCCGGGCGCGGGTGCGGCGCAAGGAGCCGGCGGTGAGCCAGGCCGAGACGATCGACATCGGTGACCTCGCCATCGACGTCGCCGGGCACGCGGTCAGCAGGCTCGGCGAGCCGATCAACCTGACCCCGCTCGAGTTCGACCTGTTGCTGTGTCTGGCCCGCAAGCCGTGGCAGGTGTTCACCCGCGAGATGCTCCTCGAGAGCGTCTGGGGCTACCGCCACGCGGCCGACACGCGGCTGGTCAACGTGCACGTCCAGCGGTTGCGCTCGAAGGTCGAGCACGACCCGGAGCACCCGGAGATCGTGCTGACCGTGCGTGGGGTCGGCTACAAGGCCGGCAAGGTCTGAGCGGCTGAGACACATGGCGCGTCCACGGGTCCCGGCGGGGCTGCGACGCGCGCTGACCTTCTGGCGGCGATCGGTCCAGGCCCGGGTGGTCGCCAGCACCCTGGTGCTCTCGGCGGTGGTGATCACCGCGGTGGGCTGGTTCCTGCTGCAGCAGACACGCGACGGACTGTTGTCCAACCGGGTCGACGCAGTGGTCGCCGAGGCCGCGGGCGAGACCAGTGAGGCCGAGCTGCGCCTCGAGGCGACCCTCCGGACCGAGGTCGACATCACCCGGCAGGTCCAGGACCTCGCCCGACCGATCATCGCGCGCGGCGAGACCCGCGGCTTCAGCGTGGTGCTGGCCGGCCCCGTCGACGACGACGTGTCCCTCAGCGGCGGCAATGCCGACTACACCACCGGCCTCGACCTGGAGTCGTCGATCCCGGGCAAGCTGGAGGAGCGCCTCGAGCCGGTGGGCGCCACCCCGGCCTGGACCTACACCTCGATCGTCACCCGCGCATCGAGCGACGTGGCGCCCCTGGACTCGCCGGGCATTGTCGTCGGCTCGCCGATCCGGCTGCCCGCCGACGGGCGCACCTACGTGCTCTACCTGCTCTTCCCGCTCGACGAGCAGGCCGAGACCCTGGCCCTGGTGACCCAGGCGCTGCTCACCGCCGCGGTGCTGCTCCTGGTGCTCGTCGCAGGCATCACCTGGCTGGTCACCCGCCAGGTCGTCACTCCCGTGCGCATGGCGCGGCAGGTCGCCGAACGGCTCGCCGCCGGCCGGCTCACCGAGAGACTGCGCGTGACCGGCGAGGACGACCTCGCGCGGCTGGCGATGTCGTTCAACCAGATGGCGACCAACCTGCAGCGCCAGATCCGCCAGCTCGAAGAGCTCAGCCGGATGCAGCGTCGGTTCGTCTCCGACGTCTCCCACGAGCTACGGACCCCGTTGACCACCGTGCGGATGGCCAGCGACGTGCTCCACGACGCCCGCGGGACCTTCGATCCCGTGACGGGTCGCGCGGCAGAGCTGCTGCAGCACGAGCTCGACCGATTCGAGACCCTGCTCAGCGACCTGCTCGAGATCAGTCGGTTCGATGCCGGAGCCGCGCAGCTTGACCTGGAGGACGTCAACCTGGGCGACGTCGTGCGTCGCATCGTCGAGTCCACCCGTCCGCTCGCCGAGCAGCGCGGGGTGAGCATCGCGATCGTGGACGCCGACCAGCCCTGCCTGGCAGAGGCCGACGTACGCCGAGTGGAGCGCATCGCGCGCAACCTCGTCACCAACGCGATCGACCACGCCGACCCCCACCGGCACCCCTCGATCATCATTCGGCTGGGCACCAGCGACAGCTCGTCGGCGATCGCGGTACGCGACTACGGGGTCGGACTGCAGCCGGGGGAGTCGGCCATGGTGTTCAACCGCTTCTGGCGCGCCGACCCGGCTCGGGCCCGCACGAGCGGTGGCACCGGACTCGGGCTGGCCATCGCGCTGGAGGACACGCACCTGCACGGCGGGTGGTTGCAGGCCTGGGGGCGGCGCGGCGAGGGAGCACAGTTCCGGCTGACCCTGCCTCGGGTGAATGCGACTCCGCTGCGCCGCAGCCCGCTCTCGCTCGAGCCCGAGGACCGTTCGACCAACCCACCACAGGTGTTGCGATGACCGCGCGTTGGCTCGGGGGTGCGCTGACCGCGATCGTGCTGGGACTGACCGCGTGCACGGGACTGCCCGAGTCCGGTCCAGTGGTCGAGGCCGAGGGTTCTGGCACCACGGACGGTGCTAGTGCCCCGGACATCAACGCCGTACCGCCGCTGGAGAACGCCACCGGGGTCGAGATCGCCACCGGCTTCCTGGACGCCATGACGGCCTCGCCGACGCGGATCGACGTGGCCAAGGAGTACCTGTCCTCCTCGGCGGCCGAGGCCTGGGACCCCGAGGCCTCCACGATCATCTACGCCGACAAGCTTCCGCCCAGCGACGAGGTCACCCGGATCACCGTCCCGCTCATCGGCGCGGACCGGATCGGTCGCTCAGGTGACTGGGAGGGCGAGCTGTCGGCTCTCGAGTCGACGCTCCGGCTCGACCTGACGATCGAGGACGGCGAGTACCGCATCACCAACCCGCCGGATGCGCTGGTCGTCCCCCAACCGTGGTTCAACCAGAGGTTCCGCCCGGCTTCTCTCTACTACTTCGACCCCACCGGGCGGATCCTGGTGCCCGAGCCGGTCTACCTCCCGCGCGGCGAGCAGCTCGCGACCTCGCTCATCTCCGGCTTGCTGGCCGGGCCGGGACCGGTACGCGACGAGGTGACCCGGTCGTTCCTCGCCAGAGACCTGACCCTGCGGCTCTCGGTGCCGGTCTCGCCCGCCGGCGTGGCCGACATCCAGCTCGACGGCGATCCGACCAACCAGACCACCGCCGGGATCGAGCGAATGCTCGCGCAGCTCGCCTGGACGCTGCGACAGGAGCCGCAGATCACCTCCTTCACCGTTGCGATCGGCGACTCCATGGTCCAGGTCCCCAGCGGTGCCACCGAGTACTCCGTGGACGGCTTCGGCGGGTACGACCCGACAGGGCAGGGTGCCTCCACCGACATCTACGGCGTGCGCGCCGGCGCCTTGGTGGTCCGCGACGGCAACCAGCTGCGCAACATGCCCGGACCCTTCGGCGCTCCGAGGGCCGGGCTGCGCTCGGCGGCGGTCAATCTCGACGCCACTCTCGCGGCGGGGGTGGACCTCGCGGGCTCCACCCTGCTCAGCGCGCCCAGTGACGAGGGCACTACCCGAGCCGCCAAGCTCGTCACCCGGGTGTTCTCCGCCGGATCGGACCTGCTCCCGCCGGCGTGGGACTTCGCAGATCGCATCTGGTTCGTCGACCGGACCGCTCAAGGAGCCGTGGTGCGGGTGGCCGACCAGCGCAAGGTCCGACGCGTGGCGGTGGCGGGGGTGAGTGGCACCAGCGTCAAGGCGTTCCTCGTCTCCCGAGACGGCACCCGGTTCGCCGCAGTTGTCCGCGGGCGCGAGGGCGATCAGCTCCGGATCGGTCGGATCGCCGTCAACGATCGCGGCGAGCCCGCCAGTGCGCGCTCGACCTCGCCCCTGGTCACCGACCCCGGACTGCCGCTGCGGATCACCGACATCGCCTGGAACTCGCCGACGTCCATCGCTGTCCTGACCGTCGTGGTGCCCCGAGAGTCCTTCGAGGTGCGCACGGTGAGCGTCGACGGGTCGCCGAGCGTCATCGACGGCTTCTCCACGACCGTCTCTGGACGGCTGACCGGCCTGGTCGGCTCGGAGTCCACCGAGCTGCCCACCTACGGAGCCACCGCCACGAGCCTGCGAGACCTGCTGGCTGAGGCGTCGTACGGGTTCCTCGGGCAGCCGCCGACGGGCTTGCGCTACGCCGGCTGAGGGCGTTGCTCCACAGACGCTCGCGTGCGCCTGGTGCCGCGTGCGTGACTCTGCTGCAATCCTCCGATGGCCGGCCCGGGACGACAGCGACCTGACGCCGTGCTGGACGGTCCTCTCGACCTGTTCCTCGGCGGCTCCTGCCTGGGCTGCGCGGCGCCTGGGCGGGTGCTCTGCGCCTGGTGTCGTGACACCTTGCCGGACGTCGCGCGGCCGTACTGGCCGAGCCCGGTGCCCGAGGGCCTGGCGACGCCGTACGCCGTGGCATCGTACGACGGGTTGGTGCGTGAGCTGGTGCTCGGCCACAAGGAACGGGACCTTGTCGGGCTGCGCACGACGCTCGGCTCGCTCCTGGGGTGCTCGGTGCTGGCCGCTCTCGCGCACCGCGGTGCGCAGGGACAGGTCGTGCTGGTGCCGGTGCCGTCCCGGGCGGCCAGCGTGCGAGCGCGGGGGCGCGACGCCACCCGGGAGATGACCGAGCGGGCGCGGCGGGCGGTGCAGCGGGTCGGGGCCGGGCGATACGACGTCACGCTGGCGAACCTCCTGCGGTCGAGGCCGGGTGTCGTGGACCAGGCCGGGCTCGACGTAGCCGCTCGTCGTGCCAACCTCAGCGGTTCGATGGCGTGCTCGTCGAGCGCGTTGCGTCGGGTGGCACGTCAGCTGGGTACGGCCCATGTCGTGGTGTGCGACGACGTCCTCACCACTGGCGCGACACTGCAGGAGGCTCAGCGCGCGCTCGGTGCTGTCGGGGTGTCGGTGCTGGGTCACGCGACCGTCGCAGCAACACCGCGACGCAATCCGGGGGCCACTCCTTCGGGCACGTGAGCAAGGTTCGGCAGCAAAGTTCAGCCGGTGCCCTTTCGTAGCGGCCCGGTCGGCACTAACGTCACTTCATGGAGTCCGTCCGGGTCCGTGGTTGCGTCGTCCCATGTGTGGGAGACAAGCCGATGCCAGTCGCAGGCGAAACGGTCCACGTAAGAACGCGCGCGGGGGTTCGCCCCGGTGCGCTTCGATCACGGTGCGGCTTAGAAGTAAGTCCTGCCGCCCCCCGGCCGTCAGATACGGCCGTGCCCGCACGGGTGGGGACGAGAAGGTCAGTAGTGGCGCCAGAGATGGCAGATGAGCTGCGAACGCTTCAGCAGGCGGTTGTGGGGTCGAAGACCAGGTCGGCCGGGCGGACTCCTACTCAGCGCGCTCAGCCGCGACGGGGACTCAGAGAAACCAACTGCAAGCGGGAGGTTCACGATGGAAGTTGTCGTCACCGGACGTCACTGTGAGATCAGCGATTCGTTCCGAGGTCATGCTGCCGAGAAGCTGTCAAAGCTCGAGAAGCACGACCACCGGATCATCCGGGTCCACGTGGAGGTGGAGTGTGAGCCCAACCCCCGGCAGCACGACAAGTCGGTCCACGTCGAGCTGACCGCGTTCTCCAAGGGTCCGGTGATCCGCGCCGAGGCAGCCGCTGACCACCAGATGGGCGCGCTCGACCTCGCCCTCGACAAGATGGCCGCACAGATGCGCCGTGCGGCCGACCGCCGCCGGGTCCACCACGGCCGGCGTGCGCCGGTCTCGGTCGGTCAGGCGCTCGCGGACCTGGAGGTTCCGGAGACGACGACCGAGGAGACCGAGCGGGACCGCCCCGTCGGCTCCATCGAGATCACCGGTGAGGGACCGATGGTGATGCGCGAGAAGTCCCACCCCGCCGTGGCAATGACGCTGGACCAGGCGCTCTACGAGATGGAGCTCGTCGGGCACGACTTCTACCTGTTCGTCGACAAGGAGAGCGAGCGACCCTCGGTCGTCTACCGTCGCCGCGGCTATGACTACGGCGTCATCTCCCTGGAGCTCGACGGCTGAGCCCGCGCTTGCCTCGGAGCAGGAAGTGCATCCCGGGGCAAGCGGGCGCGGCCTCAGGCGTGCGTGTCTCATGCATGACATGATCTAGTCGTGGCAGATCCAGGACAGACGCATGCAGCCGGCCGCGAGCCGATCCGGGTCCTCGTGGTCGATGACCAGGAGTTGTTCCGGCGAGGGCTGACCATGCTTCTCGCGGTCGAGCCGGGCCTCGAGGTCGTGGGTGAGGCCGGTGACGGTGCCGAGGGAGTGACCCTCGCTGAGAGTGCCGCTCCGGACGTGATCCTGCTTGACGTGAGGATGCCGAAGAAGACCGGGATCGAAGCGTGCCTGGCGATCAAGGAGTCGGTCCCGTCCGCCAAGATCATCATGCTCACCGTCTCCGACGAGGAGGCCGACCTCTACGAGGCCGTCAAGAGCGGAGCCTCTGGCTACCTGCTCAAGGACTCCTCGATCGAGGAGGTCGCTCAGGCGATCCGGGTGGTGGCCGACGGACAGTCCTTGATCAGCCCCTCGATGGCCATCAAGCTGATCGACGAGTTCAAGCAGATGTCACGCCCTGAGCGTGAGACCGGTCCGGCACTGCGCCTGACCGAGCGCGAGCTCGACGTGCTGCGGCTGGTAGCCCAAGGCCACAGCAACAAGGAGATCGCGACCCGACTCTTCATCAGCGAGAACACCGTCAAGAATCACGTCCGCAACATGCTCGAGAAGCTGCAGCTGCACTCGCGCATGGAAGCCGTGATGTACGCGGTACGGGAAAACCTGCTCGAGCTGCCTTGATCGAGCAGTGAGCCAGCGCCCACAGCCGCTCTCCCGCGCTCAAGCGCGTTGTATCGCGCTGGCTGCCCAAGGCTTTCTCGACAAGCCGCACCACCCCCCGACGATGCGCACGCTGGCGCGCACGGTGACACGTACGGGCGTGCTGCAGGTCGACTCGGTCAACGTGCTGCAACGCGCTCATTACATGCCGCTGTACTCGCGGATGGGTCCGTACGACGTCGACCTGCTGGCTCGGGCGTCGTCCGGACGCTCGACACGGCGGCTGGTGGAGTACTGGGCGCACGTGCAGGCGTTGATGCCGGTGGAGCTGTGGCCGGCGATGGCGCATCGCCGGGAGGCGTATCGCGCGGGTCGCGGCAAGTGGTCCGTCGTCGCAGAGGACGCTGCACTGCAGGCGCGACTCCTCGGGGAGATCACAGCCCGGGGCGCCCTGACCGCTCGCGATCTCGATGACGGGCTTCCCCGCACGAAGGAGCACTGGGGGTGGAACTGGTCTCGCGCACGGCGGATGCTCGACTACTTGTTCACCTGCGGCGACCTGGCCATCGCCGGTCGCAACAGTGCGTTCGAGGTGCGCTACGACCTGCCCGAGCGGGTGCTGCCCGACCATGTGCAAGCCATGCCCACACCGTCCAAGCCCGACGCTGATCTCGAGCTCGTCCGACGGGCAGCGGTGGCCCACGGGGTGTCCAGCGTGCGCTGCCTGGCCGACTACTACCGGATGCGCGTCGATGACACTGCGGTCGCGGTCGACCTCCTGGTGGAGGCCGGGGAGCTGGAGCCGGTCGCCGTGGAGGGATGGCGCCGCGCCGCTTATCTGCACCGCGACGCGCGGCGCCCGCGCGCGGTCGCGGCCAGAGCCTTGCTGAGCCCGTTCGACCCGGTCGTGTGGGAGCGCGAGCGCACCGAGGCGTTGTTCGGCTTCCGCTATCGCCTCGAGATCTACACGCCGAAGGAGAAACGGGTGCACGGCTACTACGTGCTCCCTTTCCTACTGCGCGACGAGCTCGTCGGGCGGGTCGACCTAAAGGCGGACCGGGCCACCGGCGTGCTGCAGGTCAAGGGAGCGTTTGCCGAGGGCGGGGCGCCGCCGGACACCGCCGACGAGCTGGCGGTCGAGCTCCGTCGCCTTGCCCGCTGGCTGGGGCTGGTCGACGTCGCAGTCGAGGGCCGCGGCGATCTGGCGACTGAGCTCGAGATCGCGCTCCAGGGC